>NZ_JBFBGN010000055.1:0-42458 GCF_040684675.1 Streptomyces sp. NPDC089915
CCTCGCCCCCACCCCCCACCCCCCCCACCCCCCATCCGGTGGGCGGGGCGGTCCCCGCCCCGCCCCCGGTGCCCCCAGGGGGCGGAAGTGCCGCTCCGCGTGCCGGCGTGAGAACACCCCCCACCACCCCGCCAAACTTCGCCCCCGCAGGTACCACCAGCGGCTATGGGTCGTATCGTGGTGCCGGACGGGCGCCCGCACGGTCCGTCAGCCGCTCCAGCGCAGCAGCGGCCCGCCGAACACACCCGCCGCATCAGGAGCCGCAACCGCCATGGGAAACCCGGCACACCCCGCCTACCCCGTAGGACTGCGCCTGACCGGGCGCCGCGTCGTCGTCATCGGCGGCGGCCAGGTCGCCCAGCGCCGCCTGCCCGCCCTCGTCGCCGCCGGTGCGGACGTCCTGCTGGTCTCCCCGTCCGCGACCCCCTCCGTGGACGCGATGGCCGAGACGGGGGAGATCCGCTGGGAGCGCCGCCGCTACCAGGACGGGGACCTCGACGGTGCCTGGTACGCCCTGATCGCCACCCGGGACCGCGAGGCCAACGACCGCGCCTCCGCCGAGGCCGAGGCCCGGCGGGTCTGGTGCGTCCGGGCCGACGACGCCGAGGCGGCGACCGCCTGGACCCCGGCGACCGGCCGGGTCGAGGGCGTGACCGTGGCCGTGCTCAGCGGCAACGACCCGCGCCGCTCCGCCGCCGTGCGCGACGCGGTCGTCGAGGGGCTGCGCGACGGCTCGCTCACCGCCGCCCGCCCGCACACCCCCGGCGTCGCCCTCGTCGGCGGCGGCCCGGGCGACCCGGACCTGATCACCGTGCGCGGCCGGCGCCTGCTCGCCGAGGCCGACGTCGTGATCGCCGACCGGCTCGGCCCCCGCGACCTCCTCGACGAGCTCCCGCCGCACGTCGAGGTCATCGACGCGGCGAAGATCCCGTACGGCCGGTTCATGGCCCAGGAGGCCATCAACAACGCCCTCATCGAGCACGCCAAGGCCGGCAAGGCCGTGGTCCGGCTCAAGGGCGGTGACCCGTACGTCTTCGGCCGCGGCATGGAGGAGCTCCAGGCCCTCGCCGAGCACGGCATCCCCTGCACGGTCGTGCCGGGCATCTCCAGCTCCATCTCGGTCCCGAGCGCGGCCGGGATCCCCGTCACCCACCGCGGCGTGGCGCACGAGTTCACCGTGGTCAGCGGCCACGTCGGCCCCGACGACCCGCGTTCCCTCGTGGACTGGGCCGCGCTGGCCAAGCTGACCGGCACCCTCGTCATCCTGATGGGCGTCGACAAGATCGGGCTGATCGCCGAGGCCCTGGTCAAGCACGGCCGCTCCGCCGACACCCCGGTCGCGGTCGTCCAGGAGGGCACCACCGCCACCCAGCGCCGGGTGGACGCCACCCTGGCCACGGTCGGCGAGACCGTCCGTGCCGAGGAGGTCCGCCCGCCGGCGGTCATCGTCATCGGCGAGGTGGTCCGCGTGAACACCCCCGGCGCCGCTCCCGGCGAGCTCCCCACCGCCGGCGCCTGACAGGCCGTTGGCACCACACCCAGGACAAGGCAGTATCACCCTGTGGCTGATCTCATCACCATCGAAGACCCCGACGACCCCCGCCTGCGCGACTACACGGGCCTGACCGACGTCGAGCTGCGGCGGCGCAGAGAGCCCGCGGAGGGCCTCTTCATCGCCGAGGGCGAGAAGGTCATCCGGCGGGCCAAGGACGCCGGGTACGAGATGCGCTCGATGCTGCTGTCCGCCAAGTGGGTGGACGTCATGCGCGACGTCATCGACGAGATCCCGGCCCCGGTCTACGCCGTGAGCCCGGACCTCGCCGAGCGCGTCACCGGGTACCACGTGCACCGCGGAGCCCTGGCCTCGATGCAGCGCAAGCCGCTGCCGACGGCCCAGGAGATCCTCGGCTCGGCCCGCCGGGTGGCCGTGATGGAGGCGGTGAACGACCACACCAACATCGGGGCCATCTTCCGCAGCGCCGCCGCCCTCGGCATGGACGCGGTGCTGCTGTCGCCGGACTGCGCGGACCCGCTGTACCGCCGCTCGGTGAAGGTGTCGATGGGCGCGGTGTTCTCCGTCCCGTACGCCCGGCTGGAGGCCTGGCCCAAGAGCCTGGACACCGTCCGCGAGGCGGGCTTCAAGCTGCTCGCCCTCACCCCGCACGAGAAGGCCTCGCCGATCGACGTGGCGGCCCCGCACACCCTGGAGCGGGTGGCGCTGATGCTGGGCGCCGAGGGCGACGGCCTGTCGACGCAGGCGCTGGTCGCCGCGGACGAGTGGGTGCGGATCCCCATGGCGCACGGCGTGGACTCGCTGAACGTGGGCGCGGCCGCCGCGGTGGCCTTCTACGCGGTCGCGGGCGGCGCCCGCGCCTAGGGCCGAGCGCCCGCACACACCGAAGGGGCGCCCCGCCGCAAGGCGGGGCGCCCCTTCGCCGTCTCGGCCTCACAGCTTCTGCGCGAGCGCGATCCCCAGTGCCACCAGCAGCGTCACGACCACGAACACGATCAGCCGCTGCCGCAGCAGCTTCGGGTCCGGCCGCGAGGGCCGCCGTCCCGTACCGGTCGTGCGCGGCCCGGTGCGGGGCCCCGTACGGCCTCCCGTGCGCCCCGCCGTCGACCCGGGGTTGCGGGAGCCCGACGGGCGCGGCCGCGCCCCGCTGTGCGGCCCCTGCGGCCGGGGAGCGGGGGTGGCGCCCGGGGGACGCTCGCCCACGCGCTCGGAGGCGGTCCGCCCGCCGCCCGTACGCCGCTCCGTGTCCGGCCCCGCGTACCCGGCGGTCCGCTCGGGCAGCCGGCCCGAGGGCCGCTCGACGCGGGCCCGCTGCGCCGGCGGGCGGCCGTCGCCCAGGCCCTGCGCCTCGCGGGCGGCGATCTCCTTGAGCCGCATCGACAGCTGGAGGGTGGTCGGGCGTTCCTCGGGGTCCTTGGCCAGGCAGGCCCGCACCAGCGGGGCCAGCGCGTCCGGGACGCCGACCAGGTGGGGTTCCTCGTGCACGACCCGGTACAGCATGACCTCGGAACTGCCGTGCCCGAACGGGGAGTCGCCCATCGCCGCGTAGGCGAGGGTGGCGCCGAGGGAGAACACGTCGGTGCCCGGGGTGACGGCGGCCCCGCGCACCTGCTCGGGGGCGAGGAAGCCGGGGGAGCCGACCGCCGTGCCGACGTGGGTCAGGGTGCTGGCCCCGGTGGCCCAGGCGATGCCGAAGTCGATGATCCGCGGCCCCTTGGGGGACAGCAGGATGTTGGAGGGCTTCAGGTCGCGGTGGACGACCCCGGCCTCGTGGACGGCGACCAGTCCCTCGGACAGCGCGGCGCCGACGGCGGCGATCTGGGCGGCCGTCAGGGGGCCCTCCTCGGCCACCTTGTCGTGCAGCGAGGGGCCGGGCACGTACTGGGTCGCGAACCAGGGCCGCTCGGCCTCCAGGTCGGCGGCCACCAGCCGGGCCGTGCACCCGCCGCGGATCCGCCGGGCGGCGGACACCTCGCGGGCGAAGCGGGAGCGGAACTCCTGGTCCTCGGCCAGGTCGGGCCGGATCACCTTGAGGGCGACGCGCTGGCCGCGCCGGTCGGACCCCAGGTAGACGACGCCCATGCCGCCGGCGCCGAGCCGCCGGTGCAGCCGGAAGGAGCCGACGACACGCGGATCCTCGCGCCGGAGCCGCATCATCGCCATGTCCACCCCGCTGACGGTCGCCCTGCTGACCTGGCACAGCTTACGGACCATCCGGCACGAGCGCTCAGAGGCCGCGCCCTCCACCGGAGTTTCGATCGTCAGTGCGGGGCAGGCCACTTGAGGGTGTGCCAGACGATTCGGCCCCCGTCCGGACTGCCTCACCCGCCACCCCCAAGGGGCCCTCGGACCAAGGGGATTGGCCTCGTCAGGGGCCTTCCTGGCGGCGGTGGCCGGGGGAGGGCGCCCACGGCCCCCCGCGAGCGCCGTCAGCACCCCGTACGAGGACACGCGTGCGCGGGGAGTGACGGAAGTGAGCGAAGTCACTACCCTCCGGATACCTCCTCCGGTCGACCCCTGATGCCGTCCCCTCCGGGAAGACCCCCGGTGCGGGGGACGCGTCTCCACCCAGGGGAGTAGTCCGGGGGTGTGCGCCTCATCCTCCTGGAGGCCCGGCAATGGGTACGAGGGCATGAGGCCAGGGGCCTTCCGGCCGCCTAGTGTTGAAGACAAGCGGCGGGTGGCGCACTCGTCCCCCGAGGTCACGAGCCCGCCGCTGCCAGACGACAGGGAGAGGATCATGGCGGACATCGCACGGCAGGGACGCAAGCCCTTCGCGTTCAACGGCCATCAGTCCGGTACGCGCCACCCGCTGGTGGCCGCGGCCATGGTCCTCCCCCTGGCCGCCCTCCTGTTCTTCCTCTTCGGAGGATTCGACCAGGTGGCGGCACAGGCGTCGTCCGTGGGCCTGATGCTGGGGCGCTGAGCGGCGCCCCGGGTCCGGGAGAGCGGCCCGGACCGGGACATCGGCCCGTCGAACCCCGTGGGGACGGGGGAACGACGGACGGCAGTTGAAGGGTGTTGCCCGTACGGCTGGGGAGCCGGACGGGCAACACCCTTTTTCACGCCCGATCCCGCCCGATCGCGCCCTCTCACAGCGGTACACGCACGGAAGCCCCGGCCGTCGAGACGGCCGGGGCTTCCGGTTGCTGTGCGCGATACTGGGATTGAACCAGTGACCTCTTCCGTGTCAGGGAAGCGCTCTCCCGCTGAGCTAATCGCGCGGGCTGCGGTAAGGAACCGCAGGTCATACAGGTGGTGCAGGGTACTGATGGTACTGCGTGCGCGATACTGGGATTGAACCAGTGACCTCTTCCGTGTCAGGGAAGCGCTCTCCCGCTGAGCTAATCGCGCGGGGATCCTTGCGGACCGGGTCCTTGCGGACCAGTGGACGATACTGGGATTGAACCAGTGACCTCTTCCGTGTCAGGGAAGCGCTCTCCCGCTGAGCTAATCGTCCTTGGAGGTGGAGACGGGATTTGAACCCGTGTAGACGGCTTTGCAGGCCGTTGCCTCGCCTCTCGGCCACTCCACCTCGGAGTGTGCGGGGTCTCGGGAAGATCCCCCACTCAGAGCGGACGACGAGACTCGAACTCGCGACATCCACCTTGGCAAGGTGGTGCTCTACCAACTGAGCTACGTCCGCAGTGTCACCGTGTTCGCTCCGGGGTTTTTCCCCTTCGCTCCCTGGCGACGTGTTGAACTCTAGCGGATTCCCGGGCCAGCTCAAAAACGCGTTTCCGCAGCGTGCTGCCGACGTGCCGGCGACCCGATCACCAGAGGTCACCCGCCGGTCACCTCACCGGCGCCATCGCGCCACCGGTCATAGACTCGCAGCCGTGCACGACCTGCCTCCCCTGGCCCGCTTCGGCGGCCTCCTCGCGACCGACCTCCGAGACGTCACCAGCGACCCCTCCGCCCTGGACTCCACCGGGTTCTGGGTGGTGAGCGCCGACTTCGAGGGCCGGCTGATCTGCGCGCGCTTCGGCGACATACGCCCCGACCCCGTCCCCGCGCCCGTCCCCGGCGCCTGGCGCGGACCCGCCGCGGACCGCTGGTCCTCCTCCCTGGACCGCTCCGCGTACGTCGCGGGCGTCCGCCGGATCCGCGAGTACATCGCGGCGGGGGAGGTCTACCAGGCCAACCTCTGCCGCGTGGTCTCCGCGCCGCTGCCCGATCCGGCCACCGCCGACGTGGACGCGCTGACCGCCCTCCTCGCGCGCGGCAACCCCGCCCCCTACGCAGGAACGATTCGGCTCCGCGCCCACGGCGTGGAGATCGCCACCGCCTCCCCGGAGCTGTACCTGCGCCGGGCCGGCCGCCGGGTCGAGTCCGGACCGATCAAGGGCACCGGCCGCACCGCCGCCGACCTGCTGCCCAAGGACCACGCCGAGAACGTGATGATCGTGGACCTCGTCCGCAACGACCTGGGCCGCGTCTGCGCCACCGGATCGGTCGCCGTGCCCGAGCTGTGCGCCCTGGAGGAGCACCCCGGCCTGGTCCACCTCGTCTCCACCGTCAGCGGCGAGCTCGCCGAGGGCGCCGGCTGGCCCGAGCTGCTGGCCGCCACCTTCCCGCCGGGCTCGGTGACCGGCGCCCCCAAGTCCTCCGCCCTGCGGATCATCGAGGAGCTGGAGACCGCCCCCCGCGGCCCCTACTGCGGGGGCATCGGCTGGGTCGACGCCGACCGGGGCACCGCCTCCCTCGCCGTCGGCATCCGCACCTTCTGGATCGACCGCGAGGCCCCCGGCGGCCCCCGCCTGAGCTTCGGCACCGGCGCCGGGATCACCTGGGGCTCCGACCCCGAGCGGGAGTGGGCCGAGACCGAGCTGAAGGCCGGCCGGCTGCTCGCGCTGGCCTCGGGCGGGCCCGTACCGGGTCCGGACGGGGCGGCGCACGACCTGAGTGGAGGAACCGTCCGGTGAGGATCTGGCTCGACGGGGCGCTGCGCGAGGCCGACGAGGCGAAGGTGTCCGTCCTCGACCGCGGGCTGACCGTCGGCGAGGGGGTCTTCGAGACCCTCAAGACCGAGAACGGCACCCCCTTCGCCCTCACCCGGCACCTGGAGCGGCTCACCCGCTCCGCCCGCGGCCTCGGCCTGCCCGACCCGGACCCGGACGAGGTGCGCCGCGCCTGCGCCGCCGTCCTGGAGGCCCACCCGATGCCGCTCGGCCGGCTGCGGATCACCTACACGGGCGGCCCGGCCCCGCTCGGCCCCGGCGGGGCCGGGACCGGGCCGACCCTCTCCGTCGCCCTCGGCGCGACCGCACCCGCGCCCCGGACCACGGCCGTGATCACCGTCCCCTGGGTGCGCAACGAGCGCTCCCCGGTGGCCGGCCTGAAGGCCACCTCGTACGCCGAGAACCTGGTCGCCCTCGCGCGGGCGCAGCGGGAGGGGGCCTCCGAGGCCCTCTTCGCCAACACCGTCGGGCAGCTCTGCGAGGGCACCGGATCCAACGTCTTCGTCGTCCTCGACGGCGAGGCGCACACCCCGCCCGTGTCCTCCGGCTGCCTCCCCGGGATCACCCGCGCCCTGGCCGTCGAGTGGACCGGCGCCCGCGAGAGCGACCTGCCCCTCGACGTGCTGGAGCGGGCCGAGGAGGTCTTCCTGACCTCCACCCTGCGCGACGTCCAGGCCGTCCACCGCGTCGACGGGCGCACCCTGGCCGCCGCCCCCGGGCCGGTCACCGCCGGGGCCATGAGGGTCTTCCGGGAGCGCGCCGCCGCCGACGTCGACCCCTGAGCCGACGCGCACCGTGGTCACCGGCGCGCGGGGCGGGTAGAACTCGACGGATGACCACGACCCTGCGGCCCAGCGGGCCGCTTCAGCAGAGTGAGGGCGGCGCGCGCTCGCGCCCGTACGAGGTACGCGTCAACAGCAGGCGCGTCGGGACGCTCCTGATCGCCGCCGACACGCCCTTCGGGCCGACGGTGGGGGAGATCCGGGACCTGGCCGTCGACGAGCCGGACCGCCGCCGGGGCCGTGCCACGGTCGCCGCGCTGGCCGCCGAGGAAGTGCTGCGCGGCTGGGGCTGCCGGCGGGTGCGGATCTCGGTCCCGGCGGGCTCCGCGGGCGGCCTGCGGCTCGCCGCGGCCCTCGGGTACGCGGAGACCGGCCGGAAGATGGCCAAGGAGCTCCCGGAGCGCCCCCCGGCCCTCTCCGCAGGGGTGCTGGGCCGCCCGATGACGTCGGCCGAGTACACGTCGTGGGACGCCAGGGCCCGCGAGGAGTACGCGGCGAGCTGGACGGCCCGGGGGATGGGGGCGGAGGCGGCGCGGGCCAAATCGGAGACGGAGCACGACGCGCTGCTCCCGCGCGGCCTGGACACCCCGGGGGCCGACTTCGCCGTCCTGGAGGCGGCCGGGACGGTGGTCGGGCACGTGTGGCTCGCGCCGCGCGGGGAGGGCGGCGCGGGGGCGTACGTGTACGACGTCGCGGTCGTCGAGGAGCACCGGGGCCGCGGCCACGGCCGGGACCTGATGCTCCTCGCGGAGCGCACGGCGATCGAGCGGGGCCACCGGGTGATCGCGCTGCACGTCTTCGCCGGCAACGCCCCGGCCCTGCGGCTGTACGAGTCCCTCGGCTACCGGACCACCGACGTCGACTACGCCAAGGACCTCATCTAGGCCGGGTCGGCCGGCTCCAGGCCGGCTCCAGGCCGGGTCAGCCGGCGGCCAGCAGCCGGTCGGCGATCTCCTCGATGCGGGCGCGCAGGCCCTCCTGGCTCTTGCCGCCGTCGAGGCGCTGGCCGTCGATCACGTAGGTCGGGGTGCCGGTCACGCCGATGGCCTTGCCCTCGGCCTGGTCGGCGTCGACGATCAGGATGTGCCGGCCGTCGATCAGCGCGGTGTCGAACTCCTCGGCGTCCAGGCCAAGTTCACGCGCCACGTCCAGCAGCACGGCCTCGCCGCGCGCGCCGAGCTCGGCGGTCTTGGCGAGCACCGCCTCCGCGTACGGCCAGCCCTGACCCTGCTCCAGGGCCTCCTCGGCGGCCTGCGCGGCGGCGAAGGCGTGCTTGTGCTTCTCCAGCGGGAAGTGGCGCAGCCGGATGTCCAGCCGGTCGCCGTAGCGGGCCCGCAGGGCGCGCACGTCGTCCAGAGCGCTGTGGCAGTCCGGGCACTGGAGTTCGCACCAGACGTCGAGGATCACGGAATCGGTCATGCGGACAGTCTCCCAGACCTCCCGGGGGCACCCGGGGAGGAGATCCGACCCCGAGATGTCCCGGAGATCGGGCCGGGAGGGGGCGCGGACATGGCCCCGGCGGCGGTGGCCGGTGCAGGATGGAAGGGACAGAACGCCCACCGCAGACCGCCGGAGGACCGCATGCTCGCCGAGACCATTTGTTCCGCGGTGTCCGCGGCGGGCCTGGGCATCGCCGCCGTGACGGCTTACCGCAGGCGGTTCCTCAGGGCCGCGCGGATCGCCGCGTACGCGCTGGTGCCGGTGGGGCTGGTGCTGACCGGCGTGGTGGCGTGGCTCTCCGGGATCGTCTTCAAGCCGACCGTGTGGATCGGTCTGGGGCTGCTCGGTCTGGCGTGGGTGCTGCTGACGGCCACCCGGGCCGTGGAGCGCCGCGCCGCGGGAGGCTCCGCGAAGGCCCCGGAGGCCGTCGCCCCCGGCGCCTCGGCCCCCGCCCTCGGCGGCGGTGCCACCGGTCCCGCCCCGAGGCCGCAGGGCGCCCCGGCGGAGGACTTCTCCGACATCGAGGCGATCCTCAAGAAGCACGGCATCTAGGGATGGGTCGCGGCGTCTAGCGCACCGGCCGGGCGGCACGGGGGAGAACCCGGGGGAAACCACCCGAACTGGGGAGAGTCCGCGAACTACCGCGTGATTCATGGCGTGTTGGGGGCTTCCGGGGGGTTCGCCGCGCGATCATCGCCCCGACATGCCCGACACATCACAGGGTGAGCCGCCGGCTCCCGTCCCCGTTGCCGAGGCCCCCGTCGCCCTGGCCCCCGCGCCCCCCGCCCCCGCCGAGGCGCGCGGCTGTCTCTTCGCCCTGTCCCAGCCGCCGCTGATGATCTTCCTCGCGGTGATCGGGCTACTGCTGCTGCTCGCCGCCGTGCACGATCTCTACCTGCTCTGACCCGGCGCCCTCCGGGAGGCTGTCGGCCCCCTTGCGGCGGGCCCGGTACGCGGCGACGTGCAGCCGGTTCCCGCAGGTGCGGCTGTCGCAGTAGCGGCGCGAGCGGTTGCGGGAGAGGTCCACGAAGGCCCGCCGGCAGTCCGGGGCCTCGCAGCGGCGCAGCCGTTCCTGCTCGCCCGAGACCACGATGAAGGCCAGTGCCATGCCCCCGTCGGCCGCGAGGTGGTCGCCCACCGAGGCGCCCGGCGCGAAGTAGTGGACGTGCCAGTCGTAGCCGTCGTGGTCGGTCAGCTGCGGGGTGGTGCCGGCGGTGGCCACCAGCTCGTTGATCAGCGCGGACGCGGCGCGGGAGTTGGGCGCCGCGAAGACCTGTGCGAACTTGCCGCGCACCGTCCGGACGCCGGAGAGGTCGCGGGCGCCGAGCTCGCCGACGTCGCTGATCGAGTGCTCCTTGACGAAGCCGCGCAGGGCGCCGACGTCGGCCAGCCCGTCGGGCCGGTCCGGCTCGGCCGCGGTGTTGACCAGCGCGACGACGACGTCGAGCGCGCGACGGGTGTCGTGGGGGATCTGCACGGGGGTCGCTCCTGGAGGGCCGGCCTGGCGGCGACGGGCCGGTGCCGCCGCCGGTGGCCGACTCTAGCGGTTGGCGTCAACAGGCCGCCGGGACAGCACACCGGCGCCGCCCCCGCGGGTGGCTCCCGCGGGAACAGCGCCGGTACCGCCGTATGGGGTTGTCCGTGCGGCACCGTCGCCCCGAGTCGGACGGTGCCGTGCGGTCAGGAGCCTGGCTCAGCTTTCGGCCAGGATGTGGGAGAGCTCCTTGTCGAGGTCGAAGTGCCGGTGCTCGGTCCCGGGCGGGACCGCGGCATCCGTGCGCTTCAGGAACGACTCGAGGGCTCGGGCGGGCGCTTCCAGCAGCGCTTCTCCCTCCGGTGAGCTCAGGGCGATGCAGACGACGCCCTGACCGTGGCTGCGGGACGGCCAGACGCGGACGTCGCCGGTACCGGTAGGCCGGTGGAGGCCCTCAGCGAGGAGGTCGCGGGCGAAGACCCACTCGACCGTCTCCTCGGCGCCGGTGTGGAAGGTGGCGTGCACGGCGTAGGGATCGGCCGTGTCATACCGCAGGCCCGCCGGAACAGGCAGTGAGGACTCGCTCGACACAACGAGGCGCAGGTGCAGCTCGCAGCTGACCGTGGTGTTCATAAGCGCCAGGGCCTTTCGCTCAGTGTGCGCTCGGGGATTCGCACGTCGGCGAAATCGACATGCCACCTACGGTGCCGTTGTAAACCCCTCTGACCGTTTTGCGGACCTCTGGGTCCCTCGGACGGCGGATCCAAAGCGGCATTCACGTGTGCTTCGAGCTCCGGTAGATTCGCCCCCATGAATACGGGGAGTGATCGCGGAATCAACGAATCCGCTACGGCCGGGGTGGCCGCCGACGAGGCGCCGCACGTCTCGAAGGCGCCCGCCTTCATCAAGGCCAACCGCAGCCTGCACCTGAGCTGGCAGGTCGGCGTCTTCGTCGTCGGCCTGGTCGTCATCGGCGCGGGCGTCGCGATGCTCGTCCTGCCCGGACCGGGCTGGGTCGCGATCTTCGCCGGCCTGGCGATCTGGGCCACCGAGTTCGCGTGGGCCAACCTCGTCCTGCGCTGGACCAAGCGCAAGGTCACCGAGGCCGCGCAGAAGGCGCTGGACCCCAGGGTCCGGCGCCGCAACATCATCCTCACCAGCGTGGGCCTGGTCATCGCCGGCGCGCTGGTCGGCTTCTACCTGTGGAAGTACGGCCTCACGCTGCCCTGGCACCTCAAGGACCAGTGATCGTCCGGGGGTGGTCATGGAGCACCGCTGACATGCGGTAATGTTTGCGGTGTGCCCGGGCGATTAGCTCAGCGGGAGAGCACTTCGTTCACACCGAAGGGGTCACTGGTTCGATCCCAGTATCGCCCACCCGGAGCACAGGCCCCGGAGATTCTCATGAATCTCCGGGGCCTCTGCCGTTCCCGGCCCCTCAGCGCAGCCGGCCGAGGGCCTCCCGGAGCCTGCGGGCCTCCCGCAGCCGCCGCTCGTACGTCGCCCCCACCGCCAGCAGCAGCAGCCCCGCCAGCGCCGGCGGCAGCCAGCGCGGCAGCACCCCCACCACCTGCACCACGTACGGGGCCAGCTCGTGCACCGCCACCGCCGCCAGGGCCGTCCCGCCCAGCAGCAGCGGGGCCTGGAGCCGGCGGTGCGCCCCCGCCAGGGTCACCGCCAGCGCCCCCGCGCCCAGCAGCAGCGGGCGCGGCCAGTACGGGTCACCCCACACCGCCACCACGCCGGGCAGCAGGGTCGCCCCCAGCCCCGGCCCGTACGCCACCCAGGACGAGACCCCCGGATCCCGGCGGCGGCGCACCAGCCCCACCGCCAGGGCCAGCACCGTCACCGGCAGCGTGTACGCCTCCGGCACCGCCACCCCCGACGCCCCCAGCCGCACCCAGGCCGCCGCCACGCCCAGCGCCCCCGCCGCCCAGCCCAGCCCCCGCCGGTCGGCCCGCACGGCCCCCGCCGCGCACACCACCGAGCCCAGCGCCAGCACCAGGGCCGACACCGGCGGATCCCCGGCCGTCAGGGCGAGCCCCAGCAGCCCCGCCGCCGCACCCGCGGCCTCCGCCGGGACCCGCACCGGGCCCAGCCGCGGCCCCAGGGCCACCACCACCGCCGGGACGGCCAGGACCGCCGCCCCCGTCCAGGCCGGCGCCACGTCCGCCAGGGCGCCCAGCGCCACCACCGTCCCCGCCGCGTACCCGACGGCCGCCACCGCCCCGGCACCCCGCACGGCCGCGCGGGCGCCCCCGTACGAGGCCGCCAGCGCGCCCCCGGCGCCCAGCGCCCCGAACACCGAGAAGGTCGCCACACGGCCGTCCAGCGCAGCCAGGGACACCCCCAGGGCCCCGGCCACCGCGCACCCGCCGGCCGCCCGCACCACCGCCGGCTCCACGGCCCGCAGGGCCACCGCGCCGGCCGCCGCCGTCACCGCCAGCTGCGCCACGAGCAACGCCGCCACCGGCACCCCCGCCCCGGCCGGCGCCACGAACAGCCCGGCCCACCCGCACACCACCGCCGCCGCCCCGGACACCCGGAGCGGCACCCCCGGGACGTTCCGGCGCAATCCGACGGGGCGCGTGCCGCCCGCCGCCGCGGAAGCGCCGGTCCGGCCCTTGCCGCCGGTCGCGGCGGACGCTCCGGCCCATCGCGCGGCGCCCGCCGCCGCGGCTCCGTCGGGCATGCCCGGACCGGTCGCCGCGGCGGAGCCGTCGGCCCGGACCGCGCCGTCCCGGCGCGCGGTGCCGGAGAGTGCCGCCCCCGTCGTCCCGGCCCGGGAGAGGAGGCCGAAGGCGGCGGCCGCCAGCAGCAGGGTCACCGCCAGGCCCGGCCCCGCCGCCTCCGGGCGCACGGCCGTCGGGGCCCACACCTCGCCCGGCACCGACAGGCGCGACACCGCCGCCCACAGCACCGCCGGCAGCCCCGCCAGCGCGGCCAGGGCGGCCACCCCCGCCCCGGCCCCGGCCAGCCCGCGCCGCACCCGCTCCGGGAGCGCGTCCACCCGTACCGCCGCCACCAGCGCGAGCCCCGCCGCCACCCGCACCGCCACCGGCCACCACACGGAACCCGTCCCGCCCGGGACCAGCGCACCCGCCGCCGACACCGCAGCCAGGCCGCCCGCCACCGCGGCCGCCGAGGCCCGGGGCTCCCGCCAGGCCACCGCCACGCCCAGCAGGGCCCCCGCCGCCAGCAGCAGGGCCGGACCGGCCGCCCCCGGCGCCACCAGCGAGCCCGCCAGCCCCGCCACCGACGCCGAACCGCCCAGCACCGCCGCGCACACCCACGCCGGCACCCGCACCGCCCGCCGCGCGACCGCCACGGCGAGCCCCGCGTCCAGCGCCGCCGTCACCAGCAGCGCCCAGCCGGCCCCCGTCAGGTCCGCGCCCGCAGCGCCCGCCGCCAGCGGCAACGGCAGCTGCGCCGCCCCCACCGCCGCGAGCGGGGCGAGCCGCAGCCCGCGCAGTCCCGCCCCGTACCCGGCCCAGAGCCCCGCCAGCGCCGCCGACGCCCACGCCGCGTAGGCCAGGCCGTCGGCGCCGGGCAGGCCCACCGCGTGCAGCGCGTACGCGTCCAGCACCGTCAGCGCCAGCGCCACCCCCGCGACCGACTCGGCCGTCGAACGCAGTCCCCGCCGCAGCAGCGCCACGGGCGCCGCCAGCGCCGCCGCCGTCAGCACGGCCAGCACCGCCGAACGGCCCCCGATGCCCAGGGAACCCCAGCTGACCAGGGTGAAGGCCAGCGCGGCCACCGCCAGCAGCACCGCGCCCAGCACCAGCAGCACGTTCTGCGCACTCGGCTTGGCGGCGGCCGCGGCGGCCGCGGGACCGGCGGTGGCGGGACCGGCGGGGGAGAACGGCGCGGCCGGCGGGCCGAACGCGCCCGCCGCCGCCGGCCCCGCCGGCCACAGCAGTCGCAGCAGCCAGTCCCGGCGGGCCAGCAAGTGGGCGCGCCGGGCGTCCAGTCGGGCCAGCTCGGCGTCGATGAGCGCCAGCTCCCGGGCCGGCGGCAGAGGGGTGTCCATAGCCGGAGTGTGTCGCCCGTCACGCCGTCAGGACATGGGCGTGCGTACTCAGATCGCCCCTGAGTACGCCCCGGCCCGGCGGCACACTGGTGTCATGACCCGCTGGACGCACTACCGCTTCCGCGGCGTGTGGGACCTCGACGCCCCGCCCGCCCGCGTCTACCCCCTGCTGGCGGACCCCGGGCACTACCCCGGCTGGTGGCCGCAGGTGCGCCGGGTCACCCCGGCCGACGAGCGCTCCGGGACCGCCGTGATCCGCTCCGTCCTCCCGTACGAGATCCACGTCACCCTCACCGGCCTGCTCCGCGACCCCGACCGGGGCGTCCTGGAGGTGGCGCTGGGCGGGGACCTCGACGGCTGGGCCCGCTGGACGGTACGCCCGCGCGGCGGGGCCGCCCCCGGCCGGACCCGGGCCGTCTACGAGCAGGAGGTCGAGGTGCGGGCCCCGCCGCTGCGGCGGTTCGCCCTCGCCGGACGGCCCGTCCTGCGGCTCAACCACGCCCTGATGATGAGGGCCGGACGGCGCGGCCTCGCGGCCCGGCTGACCGCTCCGCCTGAAGCGGTTTGAACAGACCCCGGGGCTCTTGTATTGTTCAGTCCGTTCCCGGGCGATTAGCTCAGCGGGAGAGCACTTCGTTCACACCGAAGGGGTCACTGGTTCGATCCCAGTATCGCCCACCGGGACAGGCCGGTCCGTCTGATGACGGACCGGCCTTCCGCATTCCAAGGCCGCATTCCAAGGCCGCGTTCCACGGCAGCATTCCAAGGCCGCGTTCCACGGTCCCTCAGGCCGCCGCCTGCACCTCCGGGCGCAGCGGCCAGTGCGGATCCACCGACTCCGGCGTGCCCTGCCGGGCGAACCACGCCTGGAGCCCGCGCGCCTGCGCCGCGTGCCAGACCGCCTGCAGCTGGTGCAGCTCCGCCGGGGTCAGCCGCTCCAGCCGCGAAGCGAACCGCCGCCCCACCGCCCGTACGAGCTCCAGCGAGGCCATCGCGTCCGCCGACGCGTCGTGCGCCCCCTCCAGCTCTATCCCGTAGTGCGCGCACAGGTCCGTCAGCGTCCGGCGGCCCTTGCGGTAGCGGTCCAGGTGCTTGTCCAGCACCCGCGGGTCCAGCACCGTCAGCGGCCGGTCGTCCAGGTACCGGGCGAGCGTCGACGCCCGGTGCCGGCGCAACTCCCGGTCCAGCAGCGTCAGGTCGAACGGCGCGTTCATCACCACCACCGGCCGGCCCGCCACCTGCTGCTCGCCCAGCGCGCGGGCTATCTCCTCCACCACCGGAGCGGGCCAGCGGCCGTTGCGCTGGAGGTGGTCATCGGTCAGCCCGTGCACTTCCGTGGCGCCCGGGGGCACCGGGACGCCGGGATTGACCAGCCAGCGCGTGGCGCGCACCCGGCCGCCCGCGCACTCCTGCACGACGAGCGCGGCGGACACGATCCGGTCCTGCTCGACGTCCACCCCGGTGGTCTCCGTGTCGAAGGCGGCCAGCGGCCCCTCGTACCAGCGTGTCATGGCGAACTCCTCGTCCCCGATCGGCAGATGGGGCGTACCGGGCGTCGGCGCCCCGGGACCTTGCCGCCCCCGCCGATTCCGTGATACCCGGGCCGTTCACCCCGTACGCCGTTTGCGGCGGGCCGGGTGCGGAGACAACTCCCCTGGGGGGTCGTACACGTGACCGGCCGTCACCCCGCATTCCGTCACCACCACCACACCCACGGCAGAGCCCGGAAGGCATGGGGAGCCGGCCATGGCGCTCGCGCAGCCCGAACCGGGCGGGGTGCTGGACGCGGACACCGGAGCGAGATCCGGTCCGCTGCGCGGCACACTCGCCACCACCGCATGTATGGAGACCCTTCAGGTGGGATACCTGCACGCCGTCGCGGCCGCCGCCGGCTGCTCGCTGTCCCAGCCGTTCCCGGACAACGGGATCGACTGGCACGTCAGCCACGGCGCGCCCGAGCACGTCGTCGACGACGAGGTCACCATCAAGGTGCAGCTGAAGGCCACCTACCAGATCCCGCCGCGCCCGGCGGGGCCCACTTTCGGCTTCACCCTCGACAACGAGCACCTGGTGAAGCTGGCCCGCACCCCCGTCGCGGTGCACAAGATCCTCGTCGTGATGCTCGTGCCGCGGGAGCGGGAGCAGTGGCTGAGTGCCGGGCACGACCGGCTCGACCTGCGGCACTGCTGCTACTGGACCAACCTCGCCGGGCATCCGGTGACCGGCCGGCGCCGGACCACCGTACGGATCCCGACCGCGCGGATCTTCGACGACCGGGCGCTGTGCGAGATCATGACCCGGGTCGGGTCGGGAGGGACACCCTGATGGACCGTCACGCACCGCGCCTGGAACCGCTCCCGCCGCCGCCCGTACGGCCGGCGGTCCCCGGCGCCCCCGATCCCGCCCAGGTGGACCCCCGGGTCCTCGGGGCCCTCCTGCACCGGCACGGCTGGCTGCGGCGCGGCGGGGCGGCGGGCCGCTACGGGCGCTGGACCCCGCCCGGGCACGGCGGCACCAGCCTCCTCGTCCCCGAGGCCCGGACCTTCCCCGACTGCGCGGACCTGCTGGAGGAGGCGCTGACCGCGCTGTCCCGCAGCGGGCTGCCGTCGGCGCGGGAGGTCCTGTTCGGGCTGAGCGTGCCGAGCGACGAGATCCGGTGGGAGCGCGAGGTCCCCGAGGCGCCGTACGGGTTCCACGGCGAGGCCGCCTGGACGGCGCAGGAGCGGCTGCGCTCGGCGGCCCGCCGCCTGCTGCTGGCCGGGGCCCTCGCCGAGCGCGCCCGGGCCGGCTACCACGGGGCCCGCCACCGCGCCCAGGCCGAGCGGGCCCTGGACGAGGTGCTGGTCGGCCCCGGCCCCGACGGCCGCCGGCTCGCCGCCTACGTGCCGGTGGACGGCGGGCGCGGGCTGGTGACGCGGCTGCACCACGCCCTGCACGCGGCCCGCGAGGCGGTGGACTACCAGCGGGCCACCGGCGGCATGGAGGCCTTCGACGCGGCCGTCGCCGCCGGGGTCAGCCGGGAGCTCGCCGACGCGCTGATCGCCCTCGTCCAGGGCTCGGAAGGGGCCCGGATCGCCCTGGCCTGGGCCCCGGCGGCGGGGGTCCCGGCCGGGTGCGCGGCCCGGCCGGAGCCGGTGGAGTTCTCGCCCGGCGACCTGCCCGTGCTGCGGGAGGCCTCCGCCCGCTACACCCGGTCCGAGCCGGCCGTCTCCGTACGGCTCGCGGGGGCCGTGGTGCGGATGCGCCGGGCGGGGTCGGGGGTCGGGGGGACGGTACGGCTGCGGGTGCTGGCCGGGGCGGAGGTGCCGTACGTCCGGGCCGCGCTCGGGGAGGAGGCGTACCGGACCGCGGTCCAGGCCCACCTGGCCGGGCTCCCGGTGCGGATCAGCGGCCGGCTCTCGCGGCGGGGCGGCTTCCGGCGGCTGGCCGACGCCTCGGACGTGGCGCCGGTCCCGCTCGACGAGGTGGAGCGGGACCGGCTGATGAAGTCCCTGGACGCGGCCTTCGACCCCGAGGACGTCCTGCCGTCGGACGACTGACCGCGCGGCGGGGGACCGCGGCCCGGGTCCCGCGGCCTCACGGGGCCGGGTCGGAGGCGCCGGCGGACGGGTCCCCCACTGCGGCGGTGAGGGGGTCGCCCCGCTCGACGGTGACGGGGACGCCCCCGGTGAGCTGCTCCAGGTGGGCCTTCAGCTCCTTCGAGGCGACGCCCCCGTCGGTGCTCGTCACCAAGACCCCGGAGGCGTCCGAGGCCGCGGAGAAGCTGTACAGCGGGAACTGCGGGCGGGCCCGGTCGGCGGTCAGCCGGCCGACGGCCTGGTTCAGCGCACGCCGGGTGTAGCGGCTCAGGTAGAGGTCCGCGCGGCCCGGGTCGACGGCGGGATCGGCCTTGCGGGCGGCCTCCAGCAGCTTCCGGCCCCGGGCGAGGTCGGTGACGCACAGCGCGACCCGGCCGGGCGGCTGGTCCGTCACGTGGCTCCCGTAGACGTCGGCGAAGGCCCCCCGGCCCTGCGCCCCGACGGCCTGCGACAGGCGGGCGGCCTCGGGGGTGTTCTCCGGGGTCCCGCCGACGGTGGTGGGCGGCGCGGCGGTGGCCGGGCGGTCGACGCCCGGGCAGGGGGGCGCCGCCGCCCCGGACGTAGGGAGCGGCGCGGGAGCCGCCGGGCCGGAGGCGGCGCCGCCGCAGCCCCCGACCAGCGCGGCGGTGACGGCGGCGAGGCCGGCGAACGTGACGGCGGTACGGCGCATGGTCCCTCGATCCCCTGGACGGCTCTGCTCCGAGCCCCCCTGGGACGCACCCGGCGGCGAACCGGTTCCCCGGGGCCCCTACCGGCTACCCGCCGTGCCGGAAGGAGGCCATCCGCAGGCCGGGGGCGGGGGAGAAGTCGGCGCCCCGGACGAAGCCGAGGCGTTCGTACAGGGCCACCGCCGGAGCGTTGGCCGCGCCCGTGGTCACCTCCACCGGCCGGCCCGGGAAGAGCTCCTCCAGTACGTGCCGCAGCAGCAGCGAGGCGGTGCCGCCGCGGAAGCGGGACGGGTCCACGCAGAGCCGGTCCAGGGTGACGGGGCCGTCGGCCTCCGGCTCCTCCCAGGCCACGAACCCGGCGACCGCCCCGTCCGGCGCCACCGCACCCAGCCAGCGCAGCGGCCGGCCCCGCAGCTGGTCGAGGCTCTCGCCCAGCGCGGGGATCCCGTCGAACCCGATCAGCTCCGCCTCCACCGCGTACGCGGCCCGCCCGATCCGGTGCACGGCGACGGCGGTGGCCTCGTCGCCCAGGTCGAGCGGACGGAGGAGGGGGTTCGGCACGGGGGAGGGTTCCCTTCGGGACGCGGCGGACACGGCCCGGCCACGCTACCCGCGCGCCCCGGCACCACGCGGTGGAATTCCGCCGCCCCGGCCGCCCCGCCCGACCCCGGCCGGCGGGGCGTCCGGCATAACCGTTTAGCGGCGCGGCCGCTCCGCTCGGTACGATTCACACGCGCCGGGACCACCGGCGCGTTCCCCGCCCGGCTGCCGCCGGGGAGGGCCCCCAGACTTCAGGAGAAACCGGTGTCAGACGTCCGTGTGATCATCCAACGCGATTCCGAGCGGGACGAGCGCGTGGTGACCACGGGCACTACGGCGGCCGAGCTGTTCGCCGGCGAGCGCACCGTCGTCGCCGCGCGCGTCGCGGGCGAGCTGAAGGACCTCTCGTACGAGGTCCGGGACGGCGAGACCGTCGAGCCGGTGGAGATCTCCTCCGAGGACGGCCTGAACATCCTGCGCCACTCGACCGCGCACGTCATGGCGCAGGCCGTGCAGGAGCTCTTCCCCGAGGCCAAGCTGGGCATCGGCCCGCCGGTCCGCGACGGCTTCTACTACGACTTCGACGTCGCCAAGCCCTTCACTCCCGATGACCTCAAGACCATCGAGAAGAAGATGCAGGAGATCCAGAAGCGCGGCCAGAGGTTCGCCCGCCGCGTGGTCTCCGACGAGGCGGCCCGCGAGGAGCTCGCGGACGAGCCGTACAAGCTGGAGCTCATCGGCATCAAGGGCTCCGCGTCCACCGACGACGGTGCGAACGTCGAGGTGGGCGGCGGCGAGCTGACCATCTACGACAACCTGGACGCCAAGACCGGCGAGCTGTGCTGGAAGGACCTCTGCCGCGGTCCCCACCTGCCCACCACCCGCAACATCCCGGCGTTCAAGCTGATGCGCAACGCCGCCGCCTACTGGCGCGGCAGCGAGAAGAACCCGATGCTCCAGCGCATCTACGGCACCGCGTGGCCGTCGAAGGAGGAGCTGAAGGCCCACCTCGACTTCCTCGCCGAGGCCGAGAAGCGCGACCACCGCAAGCTCGGCAACGAGCTCGACCTCTTCTCCGTCCCGGACGAGATCGGCTCCGGCCTCGCCGTCTTCCACCCGCGCGGCGGCATCATCCGCCGGACCATGGAGGACTACTCGCGCCGCCGGCACGAGGAGGAGGGCTACGAGTTCGTCTACTCCCCGCACGCCACCAAGGGCGCCCTCTTCGAGAAGAGCGGCCACCTGGACTGGTACGCGGAGGGCATGTACCCCCCCATGCAGCTCGACGGTGGTACCGACTACTACCTCAAGCCCATGAACTGCCCGATGCACAACCTGATCTTCGACGCGCGCGGACGCTCCTACCGTGAGCTGCCGCTGCGCCTGTTCGAGTTCGGCACCGTGTACCGGTACGAGAAGTCCGGCGTGGTCCACGGCCTGACCCGGGCCCGCGGCTTCACCCAGGACGACGCGCACATCTACTGCACCCGTGAGCAGATGGCCGACGAGCTCGACCGCACCCTCACCTTCGTGCTGAACCTGCTGCGCGACTACGGTCTGACCGACTTCTACCTGGAGCTGTCCACCAAGGACCCGGAGAAGTTCGTCGGCTCGGACGAGGTCTGGGAGGAGGCCACCGCGGTCCTCCAGCAGGTCGCCGAGAAGCAGGGCCTCCCGCTGACCCCCGACCCGGGCGGCGCGGCCTTCTACGGCCCGAAGATCTCCGTGCAGGCGCGCGACGCCATCGGCCGCACCTGGCAGATGTCGACCGTGCAGCTGGACTTCAACCTGCCGGAGCGCTTCGACCTGGAGTACACCGCGGCCGACGGCTCCCGCCAGCGCCCGGTCATGATCCACCGCGCCCTGTTCGGCTCGATCGAGCGGTTCTTCGCGGTGCTGCTGGAGCACTACGCGGGCGCCATGCCGCCGTGGCTGGCCCCGGTCCAGGCGGTCGGCATCCCGATCGGCGACGGGCACGTCGAGTACCTGCAGGATTTCGCCGCCGCGGCGAAGAAGCAGGGCCTGCGGGTCGAGGTGGACGCCTCCTCCGACCGGATGCAGAAGAAGATCCGCAACCACCAGAAGCTCAAGGTCCCGTTCATGATCATCGTCGGTGACGAGGACATGGCCGCGGGCACCGTCTCCTTCCGCTACCGCGACGGTTCGCAGGAGAACGGCATCCCGAAGGACGAGGCGCTGGCGAAGCTGGCCAAGGTCGTCGCCGACCGCGACCAGGTCTGATCCGGGCGGAGGCCCCCGGGAGCGATCACCTGGTGATCACTTTCCGGGGGCCTTCCTCGTTCCTCCGGACGAGGTCATATGCTGCGTCCTATGACGACTGAGCCGGAGCGGCAGAACGGTGTGGGCACGCACGACGGGTTCCAGCGGCTGTGGACCCCTCATCGGATGGCCTACATCCAGGGCGAGAACAAGCCGACCGGCCCGGAGGCCGGGGACGGGTGTCCCTTCTGCGGGATCCCGGAGATGTCCGACCAGGACGGCCTGATCGTCGCCCGCGGCAAGCACGTCTACGCCGTGCTGAACCTCTACCCGTACAACGGCGGCCACCTCATGGTCGTCCCGTACCGGCACGTCGCCGACTACACCGAGCTCGACGGCCCCGAGACGGCCGAGCTGGCCGACCTCACCAAGCGGGCCATGGTCGCGCTGCGCAAGGCCTCCGGGGCGCACGGCTTCAACATCGGCATGAACCAGGGCGCCGCAGCCGGCGCGGGCATCGCCGCGCACCTGCACCAGCACATCGTCCCCCGCTGGGGCGGGGACACGAACTTCATGCCGGTCGTCGGGCACACCAAGGTCCTCCCGCAACTCCTCGCGGACACCCGCCAGATGCTCGCCGACTCCTGGCCGAACGACTAGCCGCGGCGCGACGGCCCCGGGGCGTCCTGCGGGCCGTAGCGCGCCCTGTTCCAGGCCACCTGCTCGGCGGTCATCGACGACGAGATGCTGTTCACGTCGCCGACGAGCCGGTTGCCGCGCCGGGGAGCCCGCCCCCACTCGCGTTTCCGGAAGGCCATGACGGAGACCTGTGAAGCGGGCTGCCAGTGCAGGGTGTAGGCCGGCGCGTTGGCGTCCGGGACGTCCTCCAGGCCCACGCCGCGGTTGGCCAGCAGCCGCCGCAGCCGGTCGAAGCGCAGATGGCGGTCGAAGCGGCCGTACCGGTCGCGGATCGCCGGGTTGACGATGCCGCCGCCCCAGTACGCGAGGCGGTGCACCTGCAGGGTGAAGTGGTGCCCCTCCCAGGGGTGGTCGGGCGATTGGCGGAGCCAGAAGAACTCGACCAGTCCGTAGTCGCGCGCCATGGTGTCCGCGTACGCGCGGTTCTCGGCGAAGCCGGTGCCCAGGATCTCGGTGACCCGGTCGGGGCCGTCCGTCGGCCGGGCCCCGAGGACCGTTCCGGATGTGATCACGTCCACGTAGAACGCGAGGGAATGCGGGGTCAGTCTCCCCCTCCTTGACTGGTCGCTACTCGGCGGAACGGGTTGTCCGCCGCTCCGCCAGGACCGCCTCCACGTCGAACTCGGTGAGGTTCAGCGGCGGTCCCGGCGGGGGGCGGCGCAGGGCGGTGCGGATCTTCTCGTTGACCCCCGCCAGGAGCTCCCGGGCCCGGCGCTCGGTCGGGGCCGCCAGGGCCGCCTCGCGGGCGTCCTCGGCCTCCTTGCGCAGCGCCAGCGCGGGCGGCAGTGCGGAGAAGCCCTCGCGGTGCAGCTTCCCCTTGATCCACCACAGCTCGTCGTACGGGGCGTCCAGGGAGGCCAGCGGCTTGCCGAGGCCCGGCAGCCGGGCGAACTCGCCCCGCTCGGCGGCCTCCCTGATCTGCCGGTCCACGAAGGACTCGAAGCTGACCCCGGGCGGCTTGCGCTCGGTCACGGCGGCACCTCCCCGGGGCGGTTCGGACCCCTCCAGCCTACCTACGCGTCGTACACGTCCGCCTTGCGCGGGGCCGGTTCCTGGATCAGGCCGTTCATGATCGAGGAGCGGTTGGTGAAGGCCGAGGTGTCCACGCCGTTCTCGTCGAGCACCTTGAAGGCCGCCGCGTGCACCGCGCGCAGGACCGGGGCCACCGTGCGCAGGGCGTCGTCCGCCATGAAGCGGTGGCGCCACATCGAGCCCGCCCAGACGTGGCGCAGGCCGAACGGCTCGGGCAGGACCAGCTTGCCGCCGAAGTAGTCCAGCAGCGGCGGGTACCAGGTCAGGGGCGCGCGCACCGCGAGCCGTACCACCTCGCTCGCGTCCACCAGCGGCAGCGGGCGCTCGACCGTCTCCCAGAACCGGATCGACTTGGGGACCTCGACGACGGGCGGCTTGGACTTGGTGGTGAACAGTCCGTGCACCGGGCCGAGGGCGTGCGCGGTGACGTCCACGCGCAGGGTCTTGTAGAGGACGGTGACCGTGACCAGCATCGTGATCACGAGCTGGCCGTCCCAGAGCGGCCACTGGATGCCCAGGTAGTGCCGGTTGCCGGCGCTGAACTGCTGCTCGTTGCAGATGCGGGTGATCTCGTGCGGCTTGATCAGGAAGGTGTCCACGTCCTCGCCGCCGGGGCGGGCCACCTCGGCGGCGCCCTCGCCGACGGGGGTGACGATCCAGTGCTGGATCGAGGCGGGCGGGAAGCCGCCGGTGTGCAGGGGGCCGCGCTCCAGCTTGCGCAGCTGGGTGTCGATCGCGCGTATGACGTCCCAGCTGCGGAAGGGGTGGATCTCGTGGCCCTCGGTCTTCGGGGTCAGCTCCTCCGCCATCTGCCAGCTGCCCCAGCGGGTGCCCATGCCGAGGATGCCCTTGGGGCCGGCGTAGAAGACGGAGTTGCTGCGGTCCTCGGCGGTGAGCTTCGCCAGCTGGTGGCGGAGGTCCTCGCGGGCCTTCTCGTCCGGGTTGCCGGGGACCGCCTCGGGGACCTTGGCGGTGACCACGCCACCGCCGCCGAGCAGGCCGTCCCAGCGGGAGCGCAGGTCGGCGGCGGTCCGCTCGCAGATCCGGCGGGCGCCGTACCAGCCGAGGACGGGGGCGACGATGGCGCCGAGCAGGTAGAGCTCCAGCAGCCCGCTGCCGGGCTGGCGGTAGGCCACCCGGTAGAGCAGGACGGCGGCCACGAGGGCGACGCCGACCAGCAGGGCGGTGCCGATCCAGCTGTTCTTCTTGCCCCCGCCCTTGGCCAGGGTCTTGCGCAGCTGGAAGAGGCCCAGCCACATCAGCAGACCGGGCAGGAAGAGCACCCCGCAGACCAGCATGAGCAGGCGCAGCCGGCGGTCGCGCTCGCGGCGGATGCGGGAGGCGGCCAGGCAGTGCTCCACGACCGTCTGCGGGTCGGCGCCGAAGGACTGGATGAGCGGCTTGCGGCCCCCGCCCAGGGTGCGGGCCTCGACGGCGCGGCAGAAGGCCTCGCCGAGGTTGGGTTCGAAGAGGGAGATCTTCGGGTCCTTGACCGAGGCCGGGTGGTTCTCGCTGTTGGCCCCGAGGATGGTGCTCAGCTTGGTGTCCGCGCCGCCGTCGCGGTACGCGGCGGAGGCCAGCGCGTTGGTCGCGGCGGTCTGTCCGCCGCCGCCCTGCAGAGGGATCTGTGCTCCGGGCCTGAAGTCGAAACCGTCGTCCGCCACCGCTGCCCCCATCGCCGTGCCACTGTGCTCTTTGCCGGTGTTGCTCGTCGTGCCGTCGTGCTCGTCATGCCGTGTTGCTCGTCTTGCCGTCTTGCCGTCCGCGCCGAAGAGCCTAACGGCGTACTCGACCCCATGGTCATGGGACAGGGAAATACCGCCCACCGCAAGCGGGTTGGGTGGGCGGTGGCCG
This sequence comes from Streptomyces sp. NPDC089915, assembly GCF_040684675.1. Taxonomy (NCBI): domain Bacteria; kingdom Bacillati; phylum Actinomycetota; class Actinomycetes; order Kitasatosporales; family Streptomycetaceae; genus Streptomyces; species Streptomyces sp. NPDC089915. The sequence continues at coordinate 24,792 of NZ_JBFBGN010000055.1, forward strand.
GAGTGTGATGTGACGCTATGTCACCGGGCTTCCCTTCTCGGCTTGTTCGCGCATCTTGTCCGCCAGCTGCGGGGGCATCGGCTCGTGCCGGGCGTAGCTGCGGCCGAACCGGCCCGTGCCGTGGGACACCGAGCGCAGGTCGACGGCGTAGCGGCCGATCTCGATCTCCGGCACCTCGGCGCGCACCCGGGTCCGGCCCGGCTCGGCCTGTTCGGTGCCGACGACGCGGCCCCGGCGTCCGGCCAGGTCGCTCATGACCGGGCCCACGTACTCGTCGGGGACCAGGACGTCGAGTTCGGCGACGGGCTCCAGCAGGTGGACCGGGATCTGGGCGGCGGCCTCGCGCAGGGCCAGGGCGCCGGCCGTCTGGAAGGCGGCGTCGGAGGAGTCCACCGAGTGCGCCTTGCCGTCGAGCAGGGTGACCCGTACGTCCACCAGCGGGTAGCCGGCCGCGACGCCTCGGGCCGCCTGCGCCCGTACGCCCTTCTCCACGGACGGGATGAACGAGCGGGGCACCGCGCCCCCGACCACCTTGTCGACGAACTCGATGCCGCTGCCGGGCGGGAGCGGTTCCACCTCGATCTCGCAGATGGCGAACTGGCCGTGCCCGCCGGACTGCTTGACGTGCCGGCCGCGCCCGGCGGCCTTGGCGCCGAAGGTCTCGCGCAGGCTGACCTTGTGCGGGACGGGGTCGACCTGGACCCCGTAGCGGGTGCGCAGCCGTTCCAGGGCCACGTCCTGGTGGGCCTCGCCGAGGGACCACAGGACGAGCTGGTGGGTGTGCGCGTTCTGCTCCAGGCGCATCGTGGGGTCCTCGGCGACGAGCCGGGCCAGGCCCTGGGAGAGCTTGTCCTCGTCGGCCTTGCTGTGGGCCTCGATGGCGAGGGGGAGCAGCGGCTCGGGCATCGCCCAGGGCTCCATCAGCAGCGGGGCGTCCTTGGCGGAGAGGGTGTCGCCGGTCTCGGCGCGGGTGAGTTTGGCCACGCAGGCGAGGTCGCCGGCGATGCAGGTGCCGAGGGTGCGCTGCTGTTTGCCGAAGGGGGAGGTGAGGGAGCCGATGCGCTCGTCGACATCGTGGTCCTCGTGGCCCCGGTCCTCCATCCCGTGTCCCGAGACGTGGACGGTCTCCTCGGGGCGCAGGGTGCCGGAGAAGACGCGGACGAGGGAGACGCGGCCGACGTAGGGGTCGGAGGAGGTTTTGACGACCTCGGCGAGCAGCGGCCCGGCGGGGTCGCAGACGACGTCGGGGCGCGGGCTGCCGTCGGGGGAGGTGACGGTGAGGGGCGCGCGTTCGGCGGGGGTGGGGAAGCCGCCGGTGACCAGTTCGAGGAGTTCCACGGTGCCCAGGCCCTGGCGGGCCCCGTCGGCGGCCGGCGCGGCCATCAGGACGGGGTGGAAGGTGCCCCGGGCCACGGCCCGCTCCAGGTCGTCGACCAGGGTCTTGAGGTCGATGTCCTCGCCGCCGAGGTAGCGGTCCATGAGGGTCTCGTCCTCGCTCTCGGCGATGATCCCCTCGATGAGGCGGGAGCGGGCGCCGTCGATGAGGGCGAGCTCGTCGGGGTCCGGGTCCCGTTCGGCGCGCTCGCCGGAGGCGTAGTCGTGGACCCGCCGCGAGAGCAGGCCGAGCAGGCCGGTGACGGGGGCGTGGCCGTCGGGGCCGGGGGTGCCGTAGCGGGGGAGGTAGAGGGGGATCACGGCGTCCGGGTCGTCGGCGCCGAAGATCTCGCCGCACACGGAGGCCATCTGGGAGTAATCGGAGCGGGCTGCCTCCAAATGGGTGACGACGATGGCGCGCGGCATGCCGACGGCCTCGCACTCGTCCCACACCATCCGGGTCGCCCCGTCGATCCCGTCGGCGGCGGAGACGACGAAGAGGGCCGCGTCGGCGGCGCGCAGCCCGGCCCGCAGTTCCCCGACGAAGTCGGCGTATCCGGGGGTGTCCAAGATGTTGATCTTGATTCCGGCCCATTCGACCGGGACCAGGGAGAGCTGGACGGAGCGCTGGCGGCGCTGCTCGATCTCGTCGTAGTCCGAGACGGTGCCCCCGTCCTCGACCCGTCCGGCGCGGTTCACGGCCCCCGCGGTCAGGGCCAGGGCTTCGACCAGGGTGGTCTTGCCTGCGCCGCTGTGGCCGACCAGCACGACGTTCCGTACGGAGTCGGGGCGGTCGGCCGTCAGTGCCCTGCCGGCGGCCCCGGCTTGGTGTGATGTGGGTCCCATGATGCTCGTGCCTCCCGGTGTCGCGGTGAAGGAGGGTGATCGGGGTTATTCGAGCTTTGCACCGGCGTCACACTGCGTCCATACGTCGTACCGGTCACGGGCGGCGGCGTGAAGGGGCACCCGGGAGGGGATGGCCGAAGCATTGCGCCCGGCGAACCGGAGGGTGCGGCGCGCCCCGCACCCGGCGCGCTGGCTACGATGGGCCAGCCGGTGGCCGTGGTGGCCGCGCGGCCCAGCGACCCTCCGGGAAGGCCATGCTGAACAAGTACGCGCGTGCGTTCTTCACGCGTGTTCTCACGCCGTTCGCCGCATTTCTCCTCCGTCGGGGGGTGAGCCCCGACGCGGTCACGCTGATCGGCACCGCCGGCGTGGTGGCCGGGGCGCTGGTCTTCTTCCCCCGGGGCGAGTTCTTCTGGGGCACGATCACCATCACCCTCTTCGTCTTCTCCGACCTGGTGGACGGGAACATGGCCCGCCAGGCCGGGGTCTCCAGCCGCTGGGGCGCGTTCCTCGACTCCACCCTCGACCGGGTGGCCGACGCGGCGATCTTCGGCGGCCTCGCGCTCTGGTACGCGGGCTCCGGGAACGACAACGTGCTGTGCGCGGTGGCGATCTTCTGCCTGGCCAGCGGCCAGGTGGTCTCGTACACCAAGGCCCGAGGCGAGGCGATCGGCCTGCCGGTGGCCGTCAACGGGCTCGTCGAACGCGCCGAACGCCTGGTGATCTCGCTGGTCGCGGCCGGCGTGTCCGGGCTCCAGACCTTCGGCGTCCCCTCGTGGATCGGGGTCCTGCTGCCCATCGCCCTGTGGGTGGTGGCGGCGGGCTCGCTCGTCACGCTGGTCCAGCGGGTGGTCACCGTACGCCGTGAGGCCGCCGAGGCCGACGCGGCGGCCCCCGCCGAGGGCGGTGCGGCCTGATGGCCTCGGGCAAGGACAAGCTCGTCGACGGGCTCTACGGACTCGGCTGGGCGGGCGTCAAGAAGCTGCCCGAGCCGGCCGCCGCGGCCCTCGGCCGGAAGATCGCGGACGTGGCCTGGAAGCGGCGCGGCAAGAGCGTGCTGCGCCTGGAGTCCAACCTGGCCCGGGTGGTGCCGGACGCCGGCCCCGAGCGGCTGCGCGCGCTCTCGCAGGCGGGCATGCGCTCGTACATGCGCTACTGGATGGAATCCTTCCGGCTGCCCGCCATGGACCCCCGGCGGTTCGGCACGGACGTGACCATGAAGGACGAGCACATCCTGCGCGAGGCCCTCGCCTCCGGGCGCGGAGTGATCGTGGCCCTGCCGCACCTGGCCAACTGGGACCTCGCCGGGGCCTGGGTCACCGGCCACCTCGGCATCCCCTTCACCACCGTCGCCGAGCGGCTCAAGCCCGAGTCCCTCTACGACCGCTTCGTCGCCTACCGGGAGAGCCTGGGCATGGAGGTCCTGCCGCACAGCGGCGGAGCCGCCTTCGGCACCCTCGCCCGCCGGCTGCGCTCCGGCGGGCTGATCTGCCTGGTCGCCGACCGGGACCTGTCGTCCTCCGGCGTCGAGGTCGACTTCTTCGGCGCCACCGCCCGGATGCCCGCCGGGCCCGCGCTGCTGGCGCAGCAGACCGGGGCGGCCCTGCTGCCGGCCACCCTGTACTACGGGGACGCCCCGAAGATGTACGGCCGGATCCACCCCGAGGTGGAGGTGCCCGCGGACGGGACCCGGGCCGATAAGACCGCCGCCATGACCCAGGCGGTGGCCGACGCCTTCGCCTCGGGGATCGCCGAGCACCCGGAGGACTGGCACATGCTCCAGCGCTTGTGGCTCGACGACCTGGAGGAGCGCCCGTAGTGAAGATCGGCATCGTCTGCCCGTACTCCTGGGACGTACCGGGCGGCGTCCAGTTCCACATCCGCGACCTGGCCGAACACCTGATCCGCAGCGGCCACGAGGTGTCCGTCCTGGCCCCCGCCGACGACGAGACCCCGCTGCCCCCCTACGTGGTGTCGGCCGGGCGCGCCGTGCCGGTGCCCTACAACGGGTCGGTCGCCCGCCTGAACTTCGGCTTCCTCTCGGCCGCCCGGGTACGGCGCTGGCTGCACGAGGGGGTCTTCGACGTCATCCACATCCACGAGCCGGCCTCCCCCTCCCTCGGCCTGCTCTCCTGCTGGGCGGCGCAGGGGCCCATCGTGGCCACCTTCCACACCTCCAACCCCCGCTCCCGGGCGATGATCGCGGCCTACCCGATCCTCCAGCCCGCGCTGGAGAAGATCAGCGCGCGGATCGCGGTCAGCGAGTACGCCCGGCGCACCCTCGTCGAGCACCTCGGCGGGGACGCCGTCGTCATCCCCAACGGCGTCGACGTGGACTTCTTCGCCGACGCCGACCCCAAGCCCGAGTGGGGCGGGCAGACCCTCGGCTTCATCGGCCGCATCGACGAGCCCCGCAAGGGCCTGCCGGTGCTCATGGCCGCCTTCCCGCGGATCGTCGCCGAGTGCCCGGACGTACGGCTGCTCGTGGCCGGCCGCGGCGACGAGGAGGAGGCCGTCGCCTCGCTCCCGGCCGAGCTGCGCTCGCGGGTGGAGTTCCTCGGCATGGTCTCCGACGAGGACAAGGCCCGGCTGCTGCGCAGCGTCGACGTGTACGTGGCCCCCAACACCGGCGGCGAGAGCTTCGGGATCATCCTGGTCGAGGCCCTGTCCGCAGGGGCGGCCGTCCTCGCCTCCGACCTCGACGCCTTCGCCCAGGTCCTGGACCAGGGGGCGGCGGGGGAGCTCTTCGCCAACGAGGACGCCGACTCCCTGGCGGCCGCCGCGACCGCCCTGCTGCGCGACCCGGCCCGGCGCGCGGAGCTGAGCGCCCGCGGCTCGGCGCACGTGCGCCGCTTCGACTGGTCGACGGTCGGCGCGGACATCCTGGCCGTCTACGAGACCGTCACCGACGGCGCGGCGGCGGTGGCCGCCGACGAACGCGTCCCGCTGCGCACCCGCCTCGGTTTCTCCCGGGAGTCGTAGCTCTCCCGGGGCTCCCGGGAGACCGGCGCGACGGGCGGGCGGCACGCCGGAGCCGGTAGTGTCGCCGCCCGTGATCGAAAACCTTGTCTGGATCGCGCTGGCGCTCGGCGCCGTCGGGGTCTACCTCAGCTGGACCGCCGGGCGGCTGGACCGGCTGCACACCCGGATGGACGCCGCCCGCGCCGCCCTGGACGCACAGCTCGTGCGGCGCGCCTCCGTCGTCCTGGAGGTCGCCACCTCCGGGGCGCTCGACCCCGCCTCCTCGCTCGTGCTCTACGAGGCCGCCCACGCCGCCCGGCAGGCCGAGGAGGAGCACCGCGAGGTCGCCGAGAGCGAGCTCAGCCAGGCGCTGCGCGCGGTCTTCGCCGACGCCGACCAGGTCGAGGTGCTCAAGACCGCCCCCGGGGGCGTGGAGGCGGCCGAGGAGCTGGCCGCGGCGGTGCGCCGGGTCCCGATGGCCCGGCGCTTCCTCAACGACGCCGTCCGGGCCGCCCGCGCCCTGCGCCGGCACCGCAAGGTCCGCTGGTTCCGGCTGGCCGGGCACGCGCCGTTCCCGCTCGCCTTCGAGATGGACGACGAACCCCCGGCCGACCTCGCGGACCGCCCGGCCTGACCCCGGCGGGAGGACGCGGACGGGCGCGGGACTGGGCCGATCGGGGTCCACCAGCGCCGTCGGGGACAAATCAAAGGGCCACCGGCTCCATATTGGCCCTTGTAGTGGACTGGTCGGTGGGGTTGTCTCTGCCGAGTAGTACCCCGTCTTCCCTTCCAGTGAGGTCAACCGTGAGCACGCTTCCCACCTCTCCCCAGTCCGCTGAGTCGGCCATCGGCACCTCCCGCGTCAAGCGCGGCATGGCCGAGCAGCTCAAGGGCGGCGTGATCATGGACGTGGTCAACGCCGAGCAGGCGAAGATCGCCGAGGACGCCGGCGCCGTGGCCGTCATGGCCCTGGAGCGGGTTCCGGCCGACATCCGCAAGGACGGCGGCGTGGCCCGGATGTCGGACCCGAACATGATCGAGGAGATCATCGAGGCCGTCTCCATCCCGGTCATGGCCAAGTCCCGCATCGGCCACTTCGTCGAGGCCCAGGTGCTCCAGTCCCTCGGCGTCGACTACATCGACGAGTCCGAGGTCCTGACCCCGGCCGACGAGATCAACCACTCCGACAAGTGGGCCTTCACCACCCCCTTCGTCTGCGGCGCCACCAACCTCGGCGAGGCCCTGCGCCGCATCGCCGAGGGTGCGGCCATGATCCGCTCGAAGGGCGAGGCCGGCACCGGCAACGTCGTCGAGGCCGTCCGCCACCTGCGCCAGATCAAGAACGAGATCGCCCAGCTGCGCGGCTACGACAACAACGAGCTGTACGCCGCCGCCAAGGAGCTGCGCGCCCCGTACGAGCTCGTCAAGGAGGTCGCCGAGCTCGGCAAGCTCCCCGTCGTCCTGTTCTCCGCCGGTGGCGTCGCCACCCCGGCCGACGCCGCGCTGATGCGCCAGCTCGGTGCCGAGGGCGTCTTCGTCGGCTCCGGCATCTTCAAGTCCGGCGACCCGGCCAAGCGCGCCGCCGCCATCGTGAAGGCCACCACCTTCTTCGACGACCCGAAGGTCATCGCGGACGCGTCCCGCAACCTGGGCGAGGCCATGGTCGGCATCAACTGCGACACCCTCCCCGAGGCCGAGCGCTACGCCAACCGCGGCTGGTAAGGCACCCCACGATGAACAACCCCCCCGTGATCGGTGTCCTGGCCCTCCAGGGCGACGTACGGGAGCACCTGATCGCCCTGGCCGCGGCGGACGCCGTGGCCAGGCCGGTCCGGCGTCCCGAGGAGCTCGCCGAGGTCGACGCCCTGGTGATCCCCGGCGGCGAGTCCACGACCATGTCGAAGCTCGCGGTCCTGTTCGGCATGCTGGAGCCGCTGCGCGAGCGCGTCCGCGCCGGCATGCCCGTGTACGGCACCTGTGCCGGCATGATCATGCTCGCCGACAAGCTGCTCGACGGCCGTGACGACCAGGAGACGCTCGGCGGCATCGACATGATCGTCCGCCGCAACGCCTTCGGCCGCCAGAACGAGTCCTTCGAGGCGAAGATCGAGTTCTCGGGCATAGCGGGCGGCCCCGTCGAGGGCGTCTTCATCCGCGCCCCCTGGGTCGAGTCGGTCGGCGCCTCCGCCGAGGTCCTCGCCACGTACGACGGCCACACGGTCGCCGTGCGCCAGGGCAACGTCCTCGCGACCTCGTTCCACCCGGAGCTGACCGGTGACGACCGCGTCCACGCGTACTTCGTCGACATGGTGCGCGCGGTGCTGTAATCAGGTCCCGGTAGGATCTGAGATGAACACTGTTGGTTACGCGAAGGAGACAGGCGGATGTCCGGCCACTCTAAATGGGCTACGACGAAGCACAAGAAGGCCGTGATCGATGCCAAGCGCGGCAAGCTCTTCGCGAAGCTGATCAAGAACATCGAGGTCGCGGCCCGTATGGGCGGTGCCGACATCGAGGGCAACCCCACGCTGTTCGACGCCGTTCAGAAGGCCAAGAAGCAGTCGGTCCCGAACAAGAACATCGACTCCGCGGTCAAGCGCGGCGGCGGCCTCGAGGCCGGCGGCGCCGACTACGAGACGATCATGTACGAGGGCTACGGCCCGAACGGTGTCGCGGTGCTCATCGAGTGCCTCACCGACAACCGCAACCGTGCCGCCTCCGACGTCCGCGTCGCCATGACCCGCAACGGCGGCTCGATGGCCGACCCGGGCTCGGTCTCGTACCTGTTCAACCGCAAGGGCGTCATCCTGCTGCCCAAGGCCGAGCTCTCCGAGGACGACGTCCTCGACGCGGTCCTGGAGGCGGGCGCCGAAGAGGTGAACGACAACGGCGACACCTGGGAGATCATCAGCGAGGCCACCGACCTGGTCGCGGTCCGCACCGCGCTCCAGGAGGCCGGCATCGACTACGACTCCGCCGACTCCAGCTTCGTCCCGACCATGCAGGTCGAGCTCGACGAAGAGGGCGCACGCAAGATCTTCAAGCTGATCGACGCGCTGGAGGACAGCGACGACGTGCAGAACGTCTTCGCCAACTTCGACGTCTCGGACGAGGTCATGGAGAAGGTCGACGCCTGACCGGCACAGCGGCACCAGTGACGGGCCGACGGGGACACACCCCGTCGGCCCGTCCTGTTGTCAGAGGCGGCGGTTAGTCTGACGGCGCGACTGTCAATCGGAGGGGGCGTGGTGCGGGTACTGGGTGTGGACCCGGGGCTGACGCGGTGCGGTGTCGGCGTCGTCGAGGGGGCCGCCGGGCGGCCCCTGACCATGATCGGCGTCGGCGTCGTACGGACCCCCGCGGACGCCGAGCTCGGGCAGCGGCTCGTCGCCATCGAGCGCGGCATCGAGGAGTGGCTCGATGAGCACCGGCCCGAACTCGTCGCCGTGGAGCGGGTGTTCAGCCAGCACAACGTCCGTACCGTGATGGGCACCGCCCAGGCCAGCGCCGTCGCCATGCTGTGCGCGGCGCGCCGCGGGATACCCGTCGCGCTGCACACCCCCAGCGAGGTCAAGGCCGCCGTCACCGGCAGCGGCCGGGCCGACAAGGCGCAGGTCGGGGCCATGGTCACCCGGCTGCTGCGGCTGGCCGAACCGCCGAAGCCGGCCGACGCCGCCGACGCGCTGGCCCTCGCCATCTGCCACATCTGGCGGGCCCCCGCCCAGAACCGCCTCCAGCAGGCGGCAGCCCAGCACGCCTCCGCCTTGAAAGGCCGTACGAGATGATCGCCTTCGTCAGCGGCCCGGTCGCCGCGCTCGCCCCCGCCCTGGCCGTGATCGAGGTCGGGGGAGTGGGCATGGCCGTGCACTGCACCCCGAACACCCTCGCGGGGCTGCGCGTCGGCGAACCGGCCCGGCTGGCCACCTCCCTGGTGGTCCGTGAGGACTCCCTGACCCTCTACGGCTTCGCCGACGACGACGAGCGCCAGGTCTTCGAGCTGCTCCAGAACGCCAGCGGGGTCGGGCCGCGGCTGGCCCAGGCGATGCTCGGGGTGCACCGCCCCGACGCGCTGCGCCTCGCCGTCGAGTCGGGGGACGAGAAGGCGCTCGTGGCGGTGCCGGGGATCGGGAAGAAGGGGGCGCAGAAGCTGCTCCTGGAGCTGAAGGGGAAGCTGGGCGCGGCCTCCGCCGTGGTCGGGGCGCAGCGGGCCCCCGTGGCGGCCGGACCGGCCCCCTGGACGGAGCAGCTCACCGCGGCGCTCATCGGCCTCGGCTACGCCTCCCGCGAGGCGGAGGACGCGGTGGACGCGGTGACCCCGCAGGCGGAGGCGGCCATCGCCGCCGGCGGGCCGGCCCCCGTACCGCAGCTGCTGCGGGCCGCCCTCCAGACCCTCAACCGCACCCGCTGACCGCGGGTCCCCCACGCGCGCTGCGCGCCCGCCGCCCCGAAGGCCGGCGGGGCTCTTCATAGCGAGAAGGCAGACTGAGCAGAGTGAACTGGGACGACGAAACCGACACCACCGAGCCGGACCGGCTGGTCGCGGCGGCGGCCGACGGTGAGGACACCGCCGTCGAGGCGGCCCTGCGCCCCAAGGACCTCGGCGAGTTCGTCGGCCAGGAGAAGGTCCGCCAGCAGCTGGACCTCGTCCTGAAGGCGGCCCGCCAGCGCGGCGCCACCGCCGATCACGTCCTGCTCTCCGGCGCGCCCGGCCTCGGCAAGACCACCCTCTCCATGATCATCGCCGCGGAGATGGGCGCTCCCATCCGGATCACCTCCGGCCCGGCCATCCAGCACGCCGGCGACCTCGCCGCGATCCTCTCCTCCCTCCAGGAGGGCGAGGTCCTCTTCCTCGACGAGATCCACCGCATGTCCCGGCCCGCCGAGGAGATGCTGTACATGGCCATGGAGGACTTCCGCGTCGACGTGATCGTCGGCAAGGGCCCCGGCGCCACCGCGATCCCGCTGGAGCTGCCCCCGTTCACCCTCGTCGGGGCGACGACCCGGGCCGGCCTCCTGCCCCCGCCGCTGCGGGACCGTTTCGGCTTCACCGGGCACATGGAGTTCTACGCCCCCGAGGAGCTGGAACGAGTCATTCACCGCTCGGCCCGCCTCCTCGACGTGGAGATCGACACCGCGGGCGCCGCCGAGATCGCCGGCCGCTCCCGAGGCACCCCGCGCATCGCCAACCGGCTGCTGCGCCGCGTCCGCGACTACGCGCAGGTGAGGGCCGACGGGGTGATCACCCGCGAGGTGGCCGCCACGGCCCTCCAGGTGTACGAGGTGGACGCGCGCGGACTGGACCGGCTGGACCGGGGCGTGCTCGAAGCCCTGCTCAAGCTGTTCGGCGGCGGCCCCGTCGGCCTGTCCACCCTCGCCGTCGCCGTGGGGGAGGAGCGGGAGACGGTCGAGGAGGTCGCCGAGCCCTTCCTGGTCCGGGAGGGCCTGCTCGCCCGTACCCCGCGGGGCCGGGTCGCGACCCCCGCCGCATGGGCTCACCTGGGACTTGTTCCCCCGCAGCACCCGGCCGGCGGATCAAGCGGACAACAGGGCCTGTTCGGGGCCTGACGGCGCGGAGGTTCGACCGGTCAGGAACTGCGGTGCCATGCTGGGCGTTGTTCCATCGGCGCTGACTCGCCTAGACTCCGCCGATGCCGACCCTTCGGGTCGGCGTGCCCACCCCCGTAGAAAAAGGCCGTCTCCCGTGCGGTCGTGCGAAGGATCTCCGTCCCGTGAATCTCGTGACACTCCTCCCGTTCATCGTGCTCATCGGGGCGATGTTCCTGATGACCCGCTCCGCGAAGAAGAAGCAGCAGCAGGCCGCGCAGATGCGCGACCACATGTCGCCCGGCACCGGCGTCCGCACCATCGGCGGCATGTACGCCACGGTCAAGGAGATCGGTGACGACACCGTCACCCTCGAGGTGGCCCCCGGCGTCCACGCGATCTACGCGAAGAACTCCATCGGCGCCGTGCTGGAGGACGAGGAGTACAACCGCATCGTCCACGGCATCACCGAGACCCCGGAGGACACTCCGGTCGTCCCCGACGACGCCTCCTCGCTGACCGAGGGCGACGCCCCCAAGCTCGACCTGGGCAAGAAGGACGAGCCCAAGGGCGACGACGAGCCGAAGGACGGCAAGACCGACGGCGAGCCCGGCGCCAAGTAGCGCCGGGCAGGGGCCGCGGTGGTGTCCGACCGGCATCCGCCGCGGTTCCCGCAGTGAACTTCTGCGGGGGGCAGGGGTCCCCACCACACATTTCGTGGCCGTCCGCGCGCTGACCCGGCGCGGGACGGTTGGACAGGGAGATACGACAAGGTGGCAGCACCGAAGAAGGGCCGGCGGCCCACGGGGGCTCAGGGGAGGCCGGGGCGCGCCCTGGCCCTCATCCTGATCGCGATGGTGGCGCTCACCACGGGGATGTTCCTCTCTCATCAGACGACCCCTCGCCTGGGCATCGACCTCGCGGGCGGCACGAGCATCACGCTCAAGGCGAAGAGTGAGCCCGGCAAGCCGGACGCGGTCAACGAGACCAACATGAACACCGCGGTCGGCATCATCGAGCGCCGTGTCAACGGTCTCGGCGTGTCGGAGGCCGAGGTCCAGACCCAGGGCCGCGACCACATCATCGTGAACATCCCCAAGGGGACGAACGAGCAGCAGGCGCGCGAGCAGGTCGGTACCACCGCCCAGCTGTACTTCCGCCCCGTGCTCGCCTTCGCGGACGGCGCCCCCGCCGCCCCCGAGACCAAGCCGAGCGGCTCCCCGAGCCCCTCCGCGAGCGGTTCCGGCGCCCCGAAGGCCGAGGGCGGCTCCAAGCCGTCCGCGCAGGCCACCCCGTCGTCCAGCGCCACTTCCCAGGGCCGTGTGCTCAGCGAGGCCCTCAAGGCCCCGGGCACCCCCACTCCCTCGCCCTCGGCGAGCGAGTCGAAGAAGGCAGACGACAACAAGGCCACGCCGTCCGCCCAGGCCTCCGGTTCCCCCTCGGCCCCGGCCCCCGTGCCGACGCCGCCGGCCGACCCGGCCGTCGCCGGGCTCCAGGCCAAGTTCGCGGCGCTCAACTGCACCGACGAGGAGCAGCGCGCCGCCGCGGGCAAGGGCGTCAAGCCCGAGGACCCGATGATCGCCTGTGGCAAGCGCGGCGCCCAGTGGGGCAAGTGGATCCTCGGTCCCGCCCAGGTCGCCGGCACGGACGTGAAGGACGCCAAGGGCGTCATCGACCAGCAGCGCGGTCAGTGGATCGTCACCATGCAGTTCACCGACAAGGGCGCCGACAAGTTCGCCAAGATCACCGGTGAGCTCGCCACCAAGACGCCCCCGCAGAACCAGTTCGCGATCGTCCTCGACGGCGAGGTCATCTCCGACCCGTCCGTCAGCCAGGCGCTGACCGGCGGCAACGCCGAGATCTCCGGCGGCTTCACCCAGCAGTCCGCGCAGGACCTGGGCAACATGCTCTCGTACGGCGCCCTGCCGCTGTCCTTCCAGGAGGACAGCGTCACCACCGTCACCGCCGCGCTCGGCGGGGAGCAGCTGAAGGCCGGTCTGATCGCCGGCGCCATCGGCCTGGCCCTCGTCGTGATCTACCTGCTGGTCTACTACCGCGGCCTGGCCTTCATCGCGATCATCAGCCTCCTGGTGTCCGCGGTCCTGACCTACACGATCATGGCGCTGCTGGGCAAGGGCATCGGCTTCGCCCTGAACCTGCCCGCCGTCTGCGGCGCGATCGTCGCCATCGGCATCACCGCGGACTCGTTCATCGTGTACTTCGAGCGCATCCGCGACGAGATCCGCGAGGGCCGCACGCTGCGTCCGGCCGTCGAGCGGGCCTGGCCGCGCGCCCGGCGCACGATCCTGGTCTCCGACTTCGTGTCCTTCCTCGCTGCCGCGGTGCTCTTCATCGTCACCGTCGGCAAGGTCCAGGGCTTCGCCTTCACGCTGGGTCTGACCACCCTGCTCGACGTGGTCGTGGTGTTCCTCTTCACCAAGCCCGTCATGACGCTGCTGGCGCGGACGAAGTTCTTCTCCAGCGGTCACCCGTGGTCCGGGCTGGACCCGAAGCGGCTCGGCGCCAAGCCCCCGCTGCGCCGGTCCCGCCGCACCGGCCCCGTCCCCGCCCCCGTCGACGCAAAGGAGGCGTGAGATGTCGAAGCTGGGAGATCTCGGCGCCAAGCTGTACCGCGGTGAGGTCGGCTACGACTTCGTCGGCAAGCGCTTCGTCTGGTACGGCGTCTCCATCCTGATCACGATCACGGCGGCCGTCGCCCTGGCCGTGCAGGGCCTCAACATGGGCATCGAGTTCAAGGGCGGTGCCGTCTTCACCACCCCGAAGACGAGCGTGTCCGTCGCCCACGCCACCGAGGCCGCGGAGAAGGCCTCGGGGCACGACGCGATCGTGCAGGAGCTCGGCACCGGCGGCCTGCGCATCCAGATCTCCGGTCTGGACACCGACTCCGCCGCCTCCGTGAAGAAGCAGCTCGGCACCGACCTCAAGGTCGACGCGGGCCAGATCAACGCGGACCTGGTCGGCCCGAGCTGGGGCGAGCAGATCGCGAACAAGGCCTGGACCGGCCTCGCGATCTTCATGGTCCTCGTGGTGGTCTACCTCGCCATCGCCTTCGAGTGGCGGATGGCCGTCGCGGCCCTGATCGCGCTGATCCACGACCTCACCATCACCGTCGGCGTGTACGCGCTCGTCGGCTTCGAGGTCACCCCGGGCACCGTGATCGGTCTGCTGACCATCCTCGGTTACTCCCTCTACGACACCGTCGTCGTCTTCGACGGTCTCAAGGAGGGCGCGAAGGACATCACCAAGCAGACCCGCTGGACCTTCAGCGACGTCGCCAACCGCAGCATCAACGGCACGCTGGTCCGCTCGATCAACACCACCGTCGTGGCGCTCCTGCCGGTCGCGGCCCTGCTGTTCATCGGCGGCGGCTTCCTCGGCGCGGGCATGCTCAACGACATCTCGCTGTCGCTGTTCGTCGGCCTCGCGGCCGGCGCGTACTCCTCGATCTTCATCGCGACCCCGCTGGTCGTGGACCTGAAGGAGCGCGAGCCGGCGATGAAGGCCCTGAAGAAGCGGGTGCTCGCCAAGCGGGCGGCCGCGGCCGCCAAGGGCGAGGACGTCGACGCGGACACCGACGGCCGGGACGAGGACCCGCAGGTCGTCTCCCAGGGCGGCCAGGGGAGGCGGCGCCGGTGACCACCGCCTCCTGCACCCCCGAGGTCCGCGAGCTGCTGCTCAGCCGGATCACGGACGTGGTGGACTACCCGAAGCCGGGCGTGGTGTTCAAGGACATCACCCCGCTGCTCGCCGACCCCAAGGCGTTCGGCGCGCTGACCGACACCCTGGTGGAGCTGGCCGGCCGGTACGGCGCGACGAAGATCGTCGGGCTGGAGGCGCGCGGGTTCATCCTCGCCGCCCCGGTCGCCGTGAAGGCGGGCATCGGCTTCATCCCCGTGCGCAAGGCCGGAAAGCTGCCGGGCGCCACCCTCTCCCAGGCGTACGAGCTGGAGTACGGGACGGCGGAGATCGAGGTCCACGCGGAGGACCTGTCGGCCGGTGACCGGGTCATGGTCATCGACGACGTCCTCGCCACCGGCGGCACCGCCGAGGCCTCGCTGGAGCTGATCCGGCGGGCCGGGGCCGAGGTCGCGGGCGTCGCGGTCCTGATGGAGCTGTCGTTCCTCCCGGGCCGCGCGAAGCTGGCCGGGGCCCTCGCGGGGGCTCCGCTGGACGCGCTGATCGTGGTCTGACCCCTGTCGCGGCGGCGGGCTCCCGGGACACCCGGGGGCCCGCCGTTCCGCTTCGTCCGCAGCCGCGTAGCGGACGGCTGGGGCGGGCCTCGAACGGCGGCGGGGCCGGATCTCGCGGAGCGGCCGGGGAGAACGAGCCGGCGGAACCCTCGCTACCATGGTTTATCCGGACCTGACCGGGCCCCGGATCCGCATGAGGAGCGCTCTTGCCAGACGAGGTCCAGCCACTCTCCGCCGCGCAGCCCGACCCCAAGGCCGATCCGGCCGCGGCGGCCGCAGCGACGCCCCCGCCGGCCCCGCCGGTCAAGCCCCTTCCGGCCAAGCCCCTCCCGGCCAAGCCGGCCGGGTCCTCCAACCGGGTGCGGGCCCGGCTGGCCCGTCTCGGCGTGCAGCGCTCCAACCCGTACAACCCGGTACTGGAACCCCTGCTCCGTATAGTCCGCAGCAACGACCCGAAGATCGAGACGGCGACGCTGCGCCAGATCGAGCAGGCGTACCAGGTCGCCGAACGCTGGCACCGCGGCCAGAAGCGCAAGAGCGGCGACCCGTACATCACCCACCCGCTCGCGGTCACCACGATCCTCGCCGAGCTCGGCATGGACCCCGCCACCCTGATGGCGGGCCTCCTGCACGACACCGTCGAGGACACCGAGTACGGCCTCGACCAGCTCCGCCGCGACTTCGGCGACGCCGTGGCCCTCCTCGTCGACGGCGTCACCAAGCTCGACCGGGTCAAGTTCGGCGAGGCCGCCCAGGCCGAGACCGTCCGCAAGATGGTCGTCGCCATGGCCAAGGACCCCCGCGTCCTCGTCATCAAGCTCGCCGACCGCCTGCACAACATGCGCACCATGCGCTACCTCAAGCGGGAGAAGCAGGAGAAGAAGGCCCGCGAGACCCTCGAGATCTACGCGCCGCTGGCCCACCGCCTCGGCATGAACACGATCAAGTGGGAGCTGGAGGACCTCGCCTTCGCGATCCTCTACCCCAAGATGTACGACGAGATCGTGCGCCTGGTGGCGGAGCGGGCGCCGAAGCGCGACGAGTACCTGGCCGTCGTCACCGACGAGGTGATGGTCGACCTCCGGGCCGCCCGGATCAAGGCCACCGTCACCGGCCGCCCCAAGCACTACTACAGCGTCTACCAGAAGATGATCGTCCGCGGCCGCGACTTCGCGGAGATCTACGACCTGGTGGGCATCCGCGTCCTCGTGGACACCGTCCGGGACTGCTACGCCGCCCTCGGCACCGTGCACGCGCGCTGGAACCCGGTCCCCGGCCGGTTCAAGGACTACATCGCGATGCCCAAGTTCAACATGTACCAGTCGCTCCACACGACGGTCATCGGACCCAACGGCAAGCCGGTCGAACTCCAGATCCGCACCTTCGACATGCACCGCCGCGCCGAGTACGGCATCGCGGCGCACTGGAAGTACAAGCAGCAGACCGTCGCCGGCGCCTCCAAGATCCGCACCGACGTCCCGCAGGCCGCCAAGGGCAGCGCCGGCCAGGACACCGTCAACGACATGGCCTGGCTGCGCCAGCTCCTCGACTGGCAGAAGGAGACGGAGGACCCGGGCGAGTTCCTCGACTCCCTGCGCTTCGACCTCTCCCGCAACGAGGTCTTCGTCTTCACGCCCAAGGGCGACGTCATCGCGCTGCCCGCCGGGGCCACCTCCGTGGACTTCGCGTACGCGGTCCACACCGAGGTCGGCCACCGCACCATAGGGGCACGGGTCAACGGGCGGCTCGTGCCGCTCGAATCGACCCTCGACAACGGCGACCTGGTCGAGGTCTTCACCTCCAAGGCCGAGGGCGCCGGCCCGTCCCGCGACTGGCTGGGCTTCGTCAAGTCCCCGCGGGCCCGCAACAAGATCCGCGCCTGGTTCTCCAAGGAGCGCCGCGACGAGGCCATCGAGCACGGCAAGGACGCCATCGCGCGGGCCATGCGCAAGCAGAACCTGCCCATCCAGCGGATCCTGACCGGCGACTCCCTCGTCACCCTCGCGCACGAGATGCGCTACCCCGACA
Source organism: Streptomyces sp. NPDC089915 (assembly GCF_040684675.1). Taxonomy (NCBI): domain Bacteria; kingdom Bacillati; phylum Actinomycetota; class Actinomycetes; order Kitasatosporales; family Streptomycetaceae; genus Streptomyces; species Streptomyces sp. NPDC089915. The sequence goes on from NZ_JBFBGN010000055.1 coordinate 41,756, forward strand.
TCTCCTCCCTGTACGCGGCGATCGGCGAGGGCCACGTGGCCGCGCAGGGCGTCGTGCAGAAGCTGGTGCAGGCCCTCGGCGGCGAGGAGGCCGCCAACGAGGACATCGAGGAGAGCGTCCCGCCGTCCCGCGCCCGCACCAAGCGGCGCGGCAACGCCGACCCCGGCGTGGTGGTCAAGGGCGTCGACGACGTGTGGGTGAAGCTGGCCCGCTGCTGCACCCCGGTCCCGGGCGACCCGATCATCGGCTTCGTCACCCGCGGCAGTGGCGTATCGGTTCACCGCGCCGACTGCGTCAACGTCGACTCCCTCTCCCAGCAGCCCGAGCGGATGCTGGAGGTGGAGTGGGCCCCGACCCAGTCCTCCGTCTTCCTCGTCGCCATCCAGGTCGAGGCGCTGGACCGGTCCCGGCTGCTGTCGGACGTCACCCGGGTCCTGTCGGACCAGCACGTCAACATCCTCTCGGCGGCCGTGCAGACCTCGCGCGACCGGGTGGCCACCTCCCGGTTCACCTTCGAGATGGGCGACCCGAAGCACCTGGGGCACGTCCTGAAGGCCGTACGGGGCGTCGAGGGCGTCTACGACGTCTACCGCGTGACCTCGGCCCGCAGACCGTAGCCGGGCACGGCCGGACGTACGAGAGTGGGCGGGCGTACCCCGTCCGCCCCGCCGGATCGATCACGAACCAGTGCGGGCCGGGCGCG
>NZ_JBFBGN010000056.1:0-41753 GCF_040684675.1 Streptomyces sp. NPDC089915
GTGCCGCCGGCCCGCGCCGGCGGCACCCGGGGGCGGCGGGGCCGCGGGATATGCGGCGAGCCGTACACGTGCCGCCCCATCCGCATGAGCGGTTCGAATCGGCCGGACAAGCTCGCATCTGCCGCCGTTTATGGCGCGTTCCCCTCTTGGATGATTAACTGTGCCCATCCAGGCCCCACCGGCCTGATTCCGTGTCCGGATCCAGTCGCCCCGCCGGGGCGGCCGTTGGTTGACTGACACGCACCGGCCCCGGACGGACGAGCGGCTCTCTCCGCCCCGGGATCACCGGCCGGAGGCCCCAGCGCGCCGATCGCGGTGTTCGGCGCACAGGGGCCCCAAGCCGTTGCCGTGACGAGCTCGGACTGAGGAGTGGGCATGGCCGTCGTCGTCGTACAGCGCGGTTCCGGGGAGGCGCCGACGGCCGTGTGCGCGGTGCTCGCCTCGGCGGGACTGACCGCGCGCACCCTGCTCCTGACCGACGACGGCACGACCGCCCCGGCGGGCCCCGCCGACACCATCGTCGACGGCATCGACGGCATCGACGGCCTGATCGTCCTCGGCGGCCCCCGGCCCGACCCCGGCCGCTCCCCGGGCCGCTCCCTCGTCCGGGAGGCACTGGCCGCCGAGGTCCCCGTCCTGGCCCTGGGCGCCGGAGCACGGCTCCTGACGGAGGAGGGGAAGCCCGCCGGGGCACCTCCCGGCGCCCCCGGCGGGAACGGGGCGGTACGGCTCACCCCGGCGGCCGGCACCGACCCGGTCTTCGCCGGAGCGGGCCTGCCCGCCCCCGGGCTGCGGCCCGCCGCCGAGCCGCTGGAGCTGCCGGCCGGCGCCGTCGTCCTGGCCACCTGCGAGGGCTACCCGGAGCAGGCGTTCCGGGTCGGCGCCAGCGGGTGGGGGGTGCGCTTCCTCCCCCAGGGGCCCGAGGCGGCCGACGCCTGGTCGGACCGGCTGCTGCGCCGGTTCGCGGACCTCGTCGCCGCCCGCGCCGAACACACGGCCACCCGCGCCTTCTTCACCCGCCGCGCCGACGCCTGGGAAGAGCGGTTCGCCTACCAGACCCCGGCCTACGAGGCGGCCGTCGCCCGCATGCGGCTCGCCCCCGGCGGGCTCGCGCTGGACCTCGGCTGCGGCACCGGCCGGGCCATGCCGGCCCTGCGCGCCCAGGTCGGGCCCGCGGGCCGGGTGCTGGGCATCGACCTCACCCCGGCCATGCTCACGGCCGCCGCCCGGCACGGCCGCACCCGCCACGGACAGCTGCTGGCCGCCGACTGCACCCGGCTCCCGCTGCCCCGCGCGTCCGTGCGCGGCGTCTTCTCCGCGGGGCTCCTCAACCACCTCCCCGACCCGCGGGCCGCGCTGCGCGAATGGGCCCGCGTCACCGCGTCCGACGGGGTGCTCCTGCTGTTCCACCCCTCCGGCCACGCCGAACGCGCCGCCCGCCACGGCCGCCCCCTCGACCCGGCCGACCCCCTGGCCGCGCACAACCTCGGCCCCGCGCTGGCGGCGACGGGCTGGCACCTCGACACGTACGAGGACGCCCCCCACCACTTCCTGGCCCGCGCCGTCCCTCGGGACTGAGCGGCCCCCGGACCCGCGTCCGGCCCGACCCCGGTCGGCGACGGGCCCTCCGGCCGTGTCCGGCGCCCACCCGTTCCGCACGCGGTCATGGGCGGCGGGATTCACCCTTCCGCGCCCGCATGGGCCGGCGGATCCGGGGCAGACGCCGTCGTCCGAGACTCCGAGAGGAGGGCGCCATGTCCGCGAAGACGAGCAGCCACCCGGACGGGACCGCCCGCCGGGCCGGCCGGGAGCCGGCGGTGCCGTGGCAGGACTTCGACGAGGTCATGGAGCGGATGCTCGACCTGTTCGGACCCGACCGCCCGGCAGGGCGCGGGCACGGCGGGGAGACCGCGCCGGAGGGGAGCGGGCGTCGGTGAGCTTCGACGGCCGGCGGGGCGGACGACGCCCGCCTGCGGGCGTCCGGGCCACCGGCCGGGGCGGGGCGACGGCCTCCGCCGCCCGCCCGGCCGCTGACCCGCCGGGCCGGGCGGGCGGTGACGCACCCGGCCCGGCGGCCGGCCGAGGGGCCTCCCCGGCAGGGGTCAGGCCGGGTGCCCGGGTTCGAGGTCCCGGACCTCCCCGTACCGCAGCGGCGCACCCGCCGGTTCCGGGCCCGGCGGGCCCGCCTCGATCGGGGCGAGCAGGAAGCCCTCGTGGTCGCCCCCGGCGACCACGGCCTCGATCCGCCCGGTGAACCAGGCAGCGACCCCCGCCAGCACGGGGCTGCCCTCCCGCCCCGGCCGCCATGCGATACCGGCGAACTTGTCCGTACGGTCCCCGGTCCGGCCGCCGAAGAGCCGCGCCAGCGCCTCCTGCTCCCGGCGCAGTACGTGCACCGTGAGGTGGCGGGCGCGGCGCGCCACGCCGTACGTGTGGTTCTCCACCGACAGCCACACGACGAAGCGCGGCGGATCGATCGAGCACTGCGAGGCGAACCCGACGAGGCAGCCGGCCCGCTCCCCGTCCGCGGCCGCCGTGACCACGTACAGCGGGCCGTCCTGCGCGACGGCGAAGTCACCGAGGTCCGGCTCCGGCACGGCGGCCTCCTCCCTGACGCCTTCCGCCCCCGTCCGCGTCAGCGTCTGCCCGCCCCGCGCCCGGTCATGCGCCCCGCGTCCCCGCCCCCCGTCAGAACCCGTCGACGGCGCCCACGTCGCGGAAGCGGCCGGAGTGGCGGCGACGGTATTCGGTCAGGGAGTGGGCGACCGCTGCGCCCTCGCCGACGGCGGCGCCGACCCGCTTGACCGAGCCCGAGCGGACGTCGCCGACGGCGAAGACGCCCGGCAGGCTGGTCTCCATGGGGAGGGCGTCGCGGCCGACCCCGCCGGTGCCGGTGAGGACGTAGCCGCGGTCGTCGAGCCGCAGGGAGCCGTCGAGCCAGTCCGTCGAGGGGCGGCCGCCGATCAGGACGTACAGGCACTGGGCGGGGACGGTGCGTTCGTCGCCGGTGCGGGTCCGCAGCCGCAGGCCCGTGAGCGTGGTCGCGCCCAGGCACTCGGCCACCTCGGTGCCGAGCAGGACGTTCAGGCCCGGTGTCCGTTCGATGCGCTGGACCAGGTAGTTCGACATGGAGGCGCCCAGGTCGGTGCCCCGGACGAGGAGGGTGACGGAGCGGGCGTAGCGGGCGAAGTAGAGGGCGGCCTGTCCGGCCGAGTTGCCCGCGCCCACCATGTAGACGTCCTCGCCGGCGGTGGAGGGCGCGTCGGACAGGGAAGCCCCGTAGTACACGCCCGAGTTGAGGAGCCGGTCGGTGCCGGGGCTCGCGAGGCGGTTCCACTCCACGCCCGTGGCCACCACGACGGAGGCCGCCGAGACGGTGGCGGTCTCGGCGGTGCCCGCCTTGACGAACTCGACCGTGTGGTCTCCCGATTGAGTGGGGATCAGCCGTGTCGCCACCCGGGTCGGCTGCCATTCGACGCGCACCCGGCGGGCCTGCTGGAGGGCGCGCTGGGCGAGGTCGCCGCCGGTGAGGCCGACGGGGAAGCCCAGGTAGTTCTCGATCCGGGAGGTCGATCCCGCTTGGCCGCCGGGGGCGTCGTCCTCGATGACGACCACGCTCATGCCCTCGGCGGCGGCGTACACGGCCGTGGAGAGCCCGCCGGGGCCGCCGCCGATGACCGCGACGTCGTAGCGCTCGTGCTCGGCCGGCCTGATGAGGCCGAGCCGGTCGGCCAGTTCGCTGATCGGCGGGTCGACGAGTTCGGTTCCGTCGCCGAGCCGGACGGTGACGGGCGCGTCGAGCCCGTCCTCCCACGGCACCCACCGGAAGAGGACGTCGCTGCGGCCGAGGAAGTCCCGGATCGCGTAGGCGGCCGGGGAGAAGCGGTACCCGCGCACCTCGGCGGTGGGCAGGCCGCCGCGGCGGTCGGCGTTCCAGGTGCACAGGGAATCGTCGAGGGAGGTCCGCAGCCGCTCGGCGTCGGCGAGCGGCACCCAGCGGGTGGCCGGGTGCCGTTCGGGGTGCGGCCCCGGGTCCTCGCCGGTGACGACCGCGCAGACGGGGACGTCCCGCCCGGCCAGCGCGTGCAGCACCCGCTCCGCCTCGGGCAGCCCGCCGGCCTGGAGGACGCGGAAGGAGGTCCGGTACCAGCCGCGTACGAGCTCGGCGGTCTCGTGGCGGCGGAGCGGATCGGGGTCCGCGACGAGGATCACCGGAAGCGCGGTGTCGGCCATGAAGGGTCTCCTGGGGGGGGTGTCGTCGATCGGTGAACGGTCCACCCGTCTCAACGAGCCGAAGATCATTGCGTGGCGCGCGGACCGGGCCCCCGAGGGGAACGGGCGAACGAAGAGTCGAAGGGGCGAATTCGGGAACTCCTCGTGATCAATCGCCCCTTGGCACCGTTCACCGTGAAAGCCCCTGATCGGAGGGGTACTTGGTGTGCCACCGGAGAAGGGGGAGGTCCGTTTCGTGTCCGAGAGCCTGGCCGATGTCATCGAGGTCGCCGGGAGCGAGCTGCGCTTCCTGCGCAGGCTGCTCGGGGCAGCCGGCGAGAACGCCTGGGAGCGGCTGCTCGAATGGTTCATCGACGAATGGTTCCGCCTGGACGTGCTGGGGCTGGAGAACATCCCCGCCGACGGGCCGGCGGTGCTGGTCTCCAACCACTCGGGGGCCTGGGGGCTGGACGCCTTCGTGCTGCAGAAGGTGCTGCGCCGGTCGCTGCGGCGCGAACTGCACGTACTGGCCGCGCCGTTCGTCTTCCGGCTCCCGGTGCTGGGGCCCTACGCCGCGCGGATGGGCGCCGTGCCCATCGATCCGAGGGCGGCGCTCAAGCGGCTCGGCGACGGGGAGCTGGTGGCGGTGTTCCCCGAGGGGGTCTCCGGACTGGAGAAGCCGTTCCGCGACCGCTACCGGCTCCAGGAGTTCAATCCCGGCTTCGCGGTGGCGGCCCTGCACACCGGGGCTCCGGTGGTGCCGGTCGGCGTCGTCGGGGCCGAGGAGTCCTCGCCGAAGTTCGGGGAGCTGCCCGCGCTGGCGAAGTTCCTGGACCTGCCCTATTTCCCGCTGACCTCGCCGTTCCCGCTGCCCGCGAAATGGCTGATCACCATCGGTGAGCCGATCGCGCCGCCCGAGCGGCCCCGGAACTTCGGCGACCGCTCGGCGGCCGCCCGGCGGCTGTGCGGGGAGGTCCGTGACACCGTGCAGGACATGGTCGACCGGGAACGCGAACGGCGGGACGGGCTCCTGCGGTAGCGGCCCGCACGTCCGGACGGCCGCGGGGAGCCCCGAGGCCGTCCGGACGGCTCAGTCGGCCGGCCAGGCGGTTCAGTCGGCCAGCCGGCGGGCGGCCGCGCGGACGTCGGAGGCGGCGCGGGTGCACCGGTCGGCGTGCTCCAGCAGCCGGGTCCGGAACCGCTCGCCGGTCTCGTCGCCGTTCCAGCCGGGCTCGGCGGCGCAGGCGGCGAGGGTGCGGGCGTGCCCGTCGAGGCGGTCCGCGTCGGCGCGGGCCAGTACCGCGTACGCGGCGGGGCCGGCGGCCCGCCCGGCCGGCGGGACGGCGCCCTCGGCCGCCAGGGCGACGCGCAGGGTGTGCGGGGCGAGGGTCAGCGGCATGCGGTCCGGGGTGAGGGCCGGGGACAGCAGGGCCGGACGGGAGGCCGTGGTGAGGAACCGGACGGTCTCCTCGGCGACCCGCACCGCGAAGGCGGCGGCGGGGCAGCCGGTCGCGGATCCGCAGAGCGGCGAGGGCCGTTCGCGGCGGGGGGCGCCGTCCGGGTGGCCGTCGGCGCCCTGGCCGTCGGCGTCCCGGCCCCCCGCGTCCTGCGGCAGCCAGCCGGGGGCGGCGAGGATCTCGGTGCCCGCGTCGACGGTGAGCCCCTCCCACGCGAAGCGGGTCCGGACCGGGTGGACGGCCGCCTCCACCGGCGGGAAGCGGTCCAGGGCGAGGGCCACGGCCCCGGCGGGGCCGGCCGCCGCGCCCGGCATGCCGGCGCCCATGAGGGCGAGGGCCTGGAGGGCGGTGGTGACGGCCGCCTCCGAGACCACGGCCAGGGTGTGGGCCAGTGCCTCCTCGCGGTGCCCCTCCCCCGGCGGGACGGCGCCCTCCCTACGGGCGGCGGGTACGGCCGCCGTGCTCCGGGCCAGGCCCGCCGCGACGGAGCCGGGGTCCGGGTCGGCCAGGTAGGGGGCGAGCCTGCGGTGCAGGGCGGCCGCGCGGGCGTCGTGGGCGCGGCTGCCCGCGGCCGCCGCCGTCCGCGCGAGTACCTCGCTGAGCAGGGAGTCGTCCGCCGCGGCCGCGCCCGCCACCACCCGGCGGGCGGCGCGCAGCAGCCCGGGCCGCCAGGCCTCCCAGGTCAGGACGTGGTCGTCGCGGCGGGCGCCGGCCAGCGGCTCCAGTTCCCCGGCCAGCGTCGCGGCGAGGACGTCGGCGGCCGGGGCGGCGTCCGGCGGCAGCGGGACGTGGGGGTGCAGGCCGTGGCGGCGGCCGGCCGCGTCGAGCCGTACGGCGGGGGCCAGCGCGTCCGAGGCGGCGCCCTCGGCGAGGAGCCCGGCGGTGTCGGCCGGGCCGAGCGGGACGAGGAACGAGCCGAACGGGGTGCGCAGCCGGACGGGCCGCCCGGCGCCGCCGCGGCACAGGTGCGCGAGGACCGCGCGGGCGGCGCCCTCGCGGGTGAGGACGTCCAGGCCCAGGGCGCGGGCGGGGGCGTCCGCCCAGGGCAGGCGGTGGGCGAGCATGGCCGCGCCGAACACCGCGTTCTCCAGCGGCCGGGCGGTGGCGGGGGTGGTCATCGGGGGCGGTTCTCCCTCGGGTCACGCGGGGGCGGGGACGGGGGCACGGTCGGAACGGGCGGCGCGGGCCGGAGCGGAGGCCGGGCCGTCGACGTGGGCACGGGCACAGGCGGCCCGGCCTCCCGGGGCGGGGACGGAGGCGCGGGCCGGGACGGAGTCCGGGCCGGGGGCGTCGGCGTCGGCGTGCGGCGGGTCACCTGTCGCGGAGCATGTACGGCTGGTTGACGGTGATCTCGCCGTCGTAGCGGCCGATCAGCCCGTTGACCCGTTCGCGGTAGTGGGACAGTTCCCCGCGCAGGCTGTCGGAGTAGGCCTGCGGGGCGTGCGAGAGCGGGTAGTCGTACGACTCGTCGAGCCAGGCCAGCTCCACCCACTCCGCCGGGAGGTCGTGCGGGGAGGCGGGGCCGCGGCCGTCCAGCATGGGGATCACGTCGTGCTTGTTGACCAGGCTGACGACCCGTGTGGTGTGGTCGGCGGGCCGCTTGGCGTCGATCGGGGAGCCGAGGGTGATCACGTGCGTGACCCGGTACTCGGAGGCGACGTCCACGTCGGAGGCCAGGTTCATCGCGGTGAGCCCGCCGAGGCTGTGGCCGACCAGCATCAGCTCCGCTCCCGCGGGCACCCCGGCCCGGCTCAGCAGCTTCCTGGCCGCCCGGGTGTAGGTGGTGTCGGTGCGCAGGCAGCCGTCGAAGGCGCCGATCAGGTCCTGCGGGGTGCTGTTGCTGAGCAGGGCGAAGCTGGTGCCGGGGAGCAGCAGTACGTACCGTTCGGCGCCGTCCGCGCAGGCGACGCGGCGCAGCAGGACCAGGCCGTGGTTGCCGAGGGCGCCGATGTCGTTGATGTAGCTGACGATGTCGTTGCGGGAGGTGCCGAGGACCTTGGCGAGGATCGGGTCCGGTTCGGCGCGTTCGGCGCGGCCGGGGCCGGGGTTGAGGTACTTGAGGAGGGAGCTGGGCAGGCCGAGGAACGGGTCGGTGGTGGGGATCCCGCCGGCGAGGGTGACCCAGGAGAACTCGTCGTTGACGGGGTTCTCGTCCAGCAGCCCGGTCAGCGCCAGGAGTTCCATGATCACGGGGCTGACGGTGGTGAGGGCGCGGGTGACGCCGAGCCGTTCCACGAGGGCGTGCAGGGCGCGGGCGGCCTCCAGCCGGTCGCCCGCGACGAGGGCGCCGGTGAGGCGGCGGGCGTGTTCGGAGTCCAGGTTGGGGTGGGTGACGGTGGCCGCCTCGATGCGCAGGGCGAAGGCGTCCACCGCCATGGCGACCGCGGCGGGCCGGCGGCGGGTGATGTTGCCCGCGATGCGGGCGAGTTCGCCGACGAGGCCGCCGTTGGCCCCGAAGCCGAGGCCGGCCGGGCCGTTGAGGGCGCGTACGCAGGACGCCGCCGCGGCGAGGGCCCAGGTGGGGCGGCGCAGGGCCTGGAGCGCGAAGCGGCCGCCGGTCAGCGCTCCGGTGAGGTCGGCTCCGGCCTTCTTGGCGGCGAGGGCGGCGTCGGCGAGCAGTACCGAGGCGCCGATGAGGAGTTCGGTGTCGGTGCGGCCGGGAGCTCCGGGGGTGCCGGGGTCCCGGGGGGTGCCGGGGGTGGGCTGCCGCTGCCCGTCGGTGAGGGGCCGGGTGGGGTTCCCGGTCGCCTGAGGCGTCACGTTCCAACCTCTCGTCGCTTGACCCGCTGTTCGCGACGCATGGTGGCACCGGACGGGGGCGCCGTCGGCGCACGGGGGCGCCCGCTCCGGCGCACGCTCCGGTACCCGCCGGCCCGTACGCCCCGCCGCCACTGGAATCCGGGCTCCCCGCGGCCCCGTTCGCGCTCCTGCCCGTTCGGGGGACGCCGCCGGGGGCCGGGGATTGACGCGGCCGCCCCGGTGCGCGGGCACGGGGGCGGCCGCGGGCTCAGCAGGGCTTGCGCCAGGTGTCCAGTTCCGGGTTCTTCATCATCGAGGACAGCTTCAGCTTGCGGGCCTCGGGGCAGAAGCCCGAGGGCGTCCCCTTGTACTCGACGTGGAAGACCGCCTTGTTGGCCTTGATGAAGGGGCTCAGTGCCTCGCACTCGCCGAACTGGGCGCACTCCTCGTTCACCGCGAAGTCGAAGACTCCTTCGAGCTGGGGGATCTGCGGCAGGTCGTTCTTGAGGCCGACGGACAGCCCGCGCGCGTGCGCGATCTCGGCGATCATGCGGTTGTACGCGAGCTGGTGTTCCCCGGTCAGCGGGAAGCCGGTGTCGTTGCCGTAGGCCTCCACCAGGTCGGGTTCCACCGCGTCGAAGCCCTTGTCCCGGCACATGTCGAAGCGGCGTTCCATGAGCGGGCGCAGCTGGTCGATCCGGCGGATGTCCAGCCAGCGCTCGCCCTTCCAGCCGTTGGGCTTGCCGAACAGGCTGGTGGGGAAGGCGGCCTTGTCCGGCCGGAAGTCCTCCCAGGCGCCGACGTTGATGTAGCAGATGACCTTGCGGCCGTCGTGGTGCAGCCGGGCCACGTCGTCGGCGGAGTTCTCGAACCCGTCGATGTCGTACACGGGGACGTCCACCGAGGGGTCGGAGCGGCCGTCGAGCTGCCACTGCCAGGCCAGCCCGGGCTGCGGTTTCCAGCGGCCCTTGGCCGGGTCGCCGGGGGCCGGGGCCGAGGAGGAGGGGGCCGGGGTCGAGCCGGGGGCGGTGGGGGTGGCCGGGGAGGTGGCCCCGGGTGAGGCGGGCCCGGGCCCCTGGCTCGCGGTGGGGCCGGAGGGGGCGGGTGCGGCGTCGTCGTCATCGTCGTCGTCGTTGCCGGCGCAGCCCGTCAGGACCAGTGCGGTGACGACGGTCAGCAGGCCGAGGCGGGCCGGCAGGGTGCGGCTCATCGTTCCATCCCGGTGAGTGCGGGGGTGGGCTGTTTCCAGGGGTTGGGGAGTTCGCCCGTGACGGGCCCGGACACCGCCGCTCCGCGTTCGCGCGCGGTGCGCACGGCGAGCGGGACCAGGGCCTCGGGCACCCCGTAGACGAGGTGGCAGAAGCGATCGGGGTCGTGGCGGGCCGTCCAGGACGGCCGTGTGAAGGAGTTGACGTACGTGGACCAGTGCCCCTCGAAGGTGACGGTCAGGTCGGCGAGGCGCACGTAGCCGGCGACGGGGTGGACGCCCGGGTTCAGGACCACGGGCGCGGCGCCCAGCCGGCGCAGCGAGCGGACCAGCCGGCGGGTGCCGGGCAGTTCCTCCCGGGTGGGGGCCATGCGGTCGAGGAAGCAGCCGTCGACGGCGTACCACTCCTGGTAGCGGCACATCTCGTGGACCACCTCGACCTGGCCGCGCGCCCCGTAGAAGGTGTCCACGTAGCCGAGGAGGCGGGCGCCGGCCGTCCGCAGGGCGGCGGCGGCAGCGGCGAACGCCGGGTCGGGGCGTTCGCCCGGCCCGTCGGCCGGGTTGAGCACCACCCCGTAGGTGTCGGCGGCGCCGGTGATGAGCCGGTGCCAGGCGCCCGGGTCCTCGGCGGGGTGGACGTACAGCGGAACGAGCAGGGTCATGGCGTCCGGGTTCCCCCCGGGACGGTCGCCGCCCACAGCGCGGCGAGGGAGTCGCCGAGCCCGTGGGCCGGGTGCCAGCCGAGGGCCTCGCCGGCGGCGGTGATGTCGGAGCACTGCCAGGACACCTGGGCGGAGCGGGCCGAGCCGGCGGCCTCCTCCTCGATCCGGCCGAGGAAGCCGGCCCGTCCGGCCAGGCCCCGGACCAGTTCGCGGACGGGTACGGCCCGCCCGGCGCCGATGTTGAGGACGGGCGGCAGCGGGCCGGGGGCGGTGACCGCGAGTTCCACCGCCCGCGCCACGTCCCGTACGTCCACGAAGTCGCGGTGCGCGGAGAGGTCGCCGAGGCGCAGGACCGCCCGCGGGTCGGGTCCGGCCTCGCGCAGCAGGGCGGCGATCCGGCCGGGCAGCCCGCTGGACGGGGCTCCGGGCCCCACCGGGTTGCCGACCCGCAGGACGACGCCGTCCAGCCCGGAGGCGGCGACGGCGACGGTGCCGGCCAGCTTGGTCGCCCCGTACGGGGTGACGGGGCAGGCGGTGTCCGATTCGGCGACCCGGGTGTCGGGGGTGCCGGGACCGTACTCGGCGGCGGAGCCCAGGTGCACCAGGCGGGCGGCGGGGGCCGCCTCCCGCAGGGCGGCGCACAGGGCGGCGGGGCCGCGGGCGTTGACCTCGGCGAGGGTCACGGCGTCCCCGCCGGTCGCGCCCGCGCAGTTGACGACCGCGTCGGGCGCGGCGGCGGCCAGGACGTCCGCCAGCCGTTCGGGCCGGTCGGCCGCCAGGTCGATGCCGAAGTCGGCGCCGGGCGAGCGTCCGCCGTCGAACACCCGCGCGCCCGGGAGGGCGCGCAGGCGGTCGTCGACGTGGGCGCCCAGGTAGCCGGTCCGGCCCAGGACGAGAATGCGCATGAGGTGCTCAGGCTCCCTTGAGCAGCAAGGACTTGCGGCTGGTGAACTCGGCGTTGGCCCGGTCGTAGTCGTCGGGGCGGCCGATGTCGAGCCAGTAGCCGTCGAACGCGTAGGACTGCGGCAGGTTCTGACTGCCCAGCAGGTCGAGGACCAGCTCGTCGAAGCCGAGCGGGAGGCCCGGCGTGTAGTCGTCGAGGGTGGACCGGCTCAGACCGTACACCCCCATGGAGACGTGGTAGTCCATGCTGGGCTTCTCGGTGAAGCCGACCACGCGGCTGGCGTCGGTGGTGAGCACGCCGAAGTCGATGTGCACCTTGCGCGGGTAGGTCGCGATGGTCAGCGGGGCGCCCGAGGCCTCGTGGCGGCGCAGTACGTCGGCGTAGTCGAGGTCGGTGAGCACGTCGCCGTTCATCACGAGGAAGTGCTCGGGGAGCCGGTCGCGCAGGTTGAGCAGGGGGCCCATGGTGCCGAGCGGGCTCTCCTCGGTGGCGTAGTCGATGCTCATGCCCCACTGGGAGCCGTCGCCGACGTAGGCGCGGATGATCTCGCCCAGGTGTCCGATGGCTATGGTGCAGTGGGTGAACCCGGCCCCCGACAGCTGGCGCAGCACGATCTCCAGGATCGCGTGCTGGTCTCCGATGGGCACGAGGGGCTTGGGCAGGGCCGTGGTGTAGGGCCGCAGCCGGACGCCCTTGCCGCCCGCCAGGATCACTGCGTACATGGGTCTCCTCCTAGGGTTTGGGTGGGGGGAGGGTGTGGTGGGGTCGTGGGGAACGCCGGGGGTGCTCCCGGCGGTCAGATGTTGTAGATGCCGGTCTTGTAGCGGGCGAGGTTGCCGGGGTCGCGGAAGAACTCGACGGTGTGCGCGAGTCCTTCCTCCAGCGTGTGGCGCGGCCGCCAGCCGGTGGCGGCGGTGAGCCGGGTCGCGTCGGCGACCAGCCGCATCACCTCGGAGGCGGGCGGCCGCAGCCGTTCGCTCTCCTCGCGCACCTCGATGGGGACGTCCATGACCTTGCCGATCAGGGTGACCAGGTCGGCGACGGAGATCTCGCCGCCGGTACCGGAGTTGAAGGTGCGGCCCACGACGCGGTCGGCGGGTGCGGTGCCGGCGGCGAGGAAGGCCTGCGCGGTGTCCTTGACGAAGCTGAAGTCGCGGGTGGGACGGAGGTCGCCGAGGGTGATGACGCGTTCCCCGGCCGCGACCTGGCCGATGACGGTGGGGATGACCGCGCGCATCGACTGGCGGGGTCCGTAGGTGTTGAACGGGCGCAGCGTGACCACGGGGGTCTCGAAGCTGGCGTGGTAGCTGTCGGCCAGCCGGTCGCCGCCGGCCTTCGAAGCGGCGTACGGGGACTGGGTGTTGATGGGGTGGTCCTCGGTGATCGGCACGGTCTGCGCGGTGCCGTACGTCTCGCTGGTGGAGGTGTGCACGAGGCGGGGGGTCCCGAGGGCGCGGACGGCCTCCAGCACGTTGAGGGTGCCGGTCACGTTGGTGTCGACGTAGCTGTGCGGGGCCCGGTAGGAGTACGGGATCGCGATGAGCGCGGCCAGGTGGTAGGCGGCTTCGGCGCCTTCGAGGAGGCCCCGGACGGATCCGGGGTCGCGGACGTCGCCGAGGACGATCTCCACCTGGTCGAGGACGTCGGGCGCGAGGGTCTCCAGCCACCCGTACGAGGAGAAGGAGTTGTACTGGGCCATGGCGCGGACCCGGTAGCCGCGGGCGACGAGGGCCTCGGTGAGGTGGGAGCCGATGAAGCCCTCGGCTCCGGTGACGGCGGCGAGCGGTGCGGTGGTCAACGTGTGCGCCTTTCGGGTGGGTCGGGTACGTGTACGGGTGTGGGCGGCGTGCGGGGCGGTGCGGTGTGCGCGGCGGTGCGGTGTGCGCGGCGGTGCGGGTGCGGGCCGGGCGGTCAGGCGTGCCGGGCCGGGCGTCCGAGGATCCACAGGGTGCAGCCGGCCAGGGCCGCGGCGGCGGCGCCGCAGGACAGGGTCAGGGCGGACGGGCCCGTCGCCGGCCCGAGGACGGCGACGGCTCCGGCGGCGGCCGCGGCCGCCGCGCAGAGGGCCGCCGGCGGCCAGGCGACCCCGAAGGCCTGGAGCAGCAGGGCCGTCCACAGGGTGGCGGCGAGCAGCAGCAGGGTGGCCGGGTCGGCTCCGGTCAGCAGGGCCACGGGCAGCAGGAGCAGCAGGTAGCCCAGCAGGCAGAGGCCCAGGACACCGGTGGACCGCAGCAGGAACCCGGCGGGGGTGGAGGCCGCGCCGAGGGCGGTGACGGACAGGCCGCGGAAGCGGTAGAGCAGCCATTCGGCCGGGCCCATGCTCACGGTCAGGGCGATCACCGCGTAGGGCTCGGCCCGCCCTTCCAGCAACACCAGTACGGCGGCGGCGAGTCCGAAGATGCCGTACGGCAGGGACCTGCGCAAGGGGGGCCGGGCTCCGCCGTCGGCGGCGGCCGGGGCGGCGTGGGCGCCGTGCAGCACCCGGGCGACGGCCGCGAGCGTGGCGAGGAGGGCCAGGGCCGGGAGCGCGGCGCGGACCACGGGTCCGGGCTCCCACCACGGCAGGACGGCGGCCCCGGCGACCAGCGGGCTGAGCGCGGCCAGCAGCAGCCGCTCGCGGCCCAGCACCAGCAGGATCCCGGCGGCGGCCAGGTAGAGCGACTGGGCGGCGACGGCCCAGGTCACGGCGGACCCCCCGGCGGCCGCGGCCCCCGCGGCGGTGGCGGCGGCCGCCCCGAGCGGCGCTCCGACGAGCAGGGTCCGTCCGGCCTCGCGCCGGCCGGCCACCATCCGCAGGTAGGCGCGGTGTCCGAGGGCCTGGCCCCAGGCCCAGGAGACGATGCCGGCGACGATCGGCCCGGCGGCGTGCCGGCCGGGGTTCCACAGCGGGGCCGTGAGCAGGTAGGCCAGGCCCGGGAGGGCGAAGAGCAGCCCGCGCAGCAGGCACCGTACGGTGTCGGGCCGCCAGGGGTCCGGCGCCCGGGCGGGCTCGGGGAAGACCCGGGGCACCCGCTCGTAGAGCGCGGCGGCGAGCGAGAAGATGTTGGGGTGTCCGTACCGTTCGCGGATCACCTCGGCGGACAGGCCCTCCGCCTCCAGGAGGGCCGCCACCTCGTACGGGTGGACGGCGGGCCCGACGCGGTCGGCGAGTTCGGCGGCGAGCCGGCTGACCTCCGCCTCGTCGGGGCCGGGCAGTCTGAGGGTGAGCGTGGTCTCCGCCCAGGCCCGGCGGGGCGGTCTCGCGGCGGTGTCCGCCAGCCGCAGGGCGAGGGTGTCCTGGTGCGCCCCGCCGGGTTCGAGTGACATCGGCCCGCTCATCCGGCGAGGCTCCCCGCGTCGGTGACCGCGTCGGCCCCGGTGTCGCGGGCCGGCCGCCCGTCGGCCGTGAGGATCCGGCCGGCTGCGGGCGGGCGGGCCCGCTCCTGTCTGCGCGCCCGCCCGGCGGCGACGGCCACCGGGGTGAGGAGGGCGGGCGCCGCGGCCGGGCTTCCCGCGGTGGCGGGAACCAGGACGGGTGCGGCCTTCGCGGCGGTCCGGGCGCGGCCGGCCGCGGCGGGTGCCGCGTGGTCGAGGCGGGGCAGTTCGAGGTAGATGGAGCGGAAGGTGTCGATGGTCTGGCGCAGGGTGAACTGCTCGATGACCCGCAGCCGGGCCGCCTCCCCCATCGCGGCGCGCCGGGCGGGGTCCCCGAGGAGTTCGACCGCGGCTTCGGCCATGGCCTCGGGGTCGCGCGGCGGCACGACGAGGCCGGCTTCGCCGACGGCCTCCCGTACTCCGCCGACGTCGGTGGACACGGTGGCCCGGCCGCAGGACATGGCCTCGATGAGGGTGAACGGGAAGCCCTCGCTGATGCTGGAGAGCATCACGACGTTCCCGGCCGCGTAGGCGTCCTTGATGTCGTCCACCCGCCCTTCGAAGGTGACGGCGTCCTCGTGGCCGAGGTCGCGGGCGAGCGCCTCGCAGCGCTCCCGGTAGGCCTCACCGCCGCGCGGGGTGCCGCCGAACAGGCGCAGGC
Source organism: Streptomyces sp. NPDC089915 (assembly GCF_040684675.1). Lineage (NCBI taxonomy): Bacteria > Bacillati > Actinomycetota > Actinomycetes > Kitasatosporales > Streptomycetaceae > Streptomyces > Streptomyces sp. NPDC089915. The sequence continues at coordinate 15,197 of NZ_JBFBGN010000056.1, forward strand.
GCGCCTCGGGTATCCGTGCGCGGACCAGGGCGAAGGCGCGGATCAGGGTCTCCAGGTCCTTGATCGGGTCGACCCGGCCGGCCCAGCTGAGGGTCGGTACGTCGGGTTCGGGCCCGGCGGGCGGGAAGGCGGCGGGGTCGACGCCGTTGTAGACCGTGCGGATGGCCTGCGGGTCGGCGCCGCCCTCCTCCTCCCACAGCCGGTTGTAGCGGTTGCCGGGGGTGACCAGGGAGGCCCGCCGGTAGCTCTCCTCGGCCAGCAGCCGGAAGAAGCCGAGGACGACGGCCTTGACCGGCCAGCGGTAGGGGGCCGTGCGGTAGCCGAGGTAGCGCTCGCGCAGGTAGACGCCGTGCTCGGTGAGCAGCAGCGGGACCCCGTGCCGTTCCAGACCGGCGAGCCCGGGCAGGACGGCGACGCCGCCGCTGACCGCGTGGGCCACGCCGTGTTCCGGGGGCGGGGCGGCGAGCGGGCGCAGGGCGTGTTCCAGCAGGGAGGTGGCCGTGAGGGCGTCGTGGAGGGTGGGCCGGGACTCGCGGACGGTGAGTCCGGGCCGGTTCCAGACCGCGGCCAGCACGGCGATGGCGTGGTCGCCGCGCAGGAAGGGGCTCAGGGCTCCGTCGGACGCGGCGCGCGCCATCGTGGAGAGGGCGGGCGCGAACCCGTCCTCGGCGCACGGGTCGAGGAGCGCGGTGAGGAACCGCTCGTAGGCCCCGGAGAGCCTGCGGTGGCCGCGGCCGCGGGGTGCGCGGCCCTCGGGGGGTGCTCCCCACATGGGCACCGACCGGACGCCGAGGACGTGACCGGGCAGGTCCCAGGCCAGGGACTCCCGGCCGGTGCCGGTGACGGCTATGACGTCGAAGTCGATGTCGGGCATGCCCTGGACGAGTTGGTCGCACCAGACGCTGACCCCGCCGTGACTGTGCGGATAGGTGCCTTCGGTGAGCAGGGTGACGTGCGGCGCGTCGGGGCGCCGCGCGCCGGCTTGAGCGTGCATGGGTGTGCTCCACGGCCGGTGTGTGGGGGTGGTCGGGCCGGTCCGGGCCGCGCGGGGCGGCCCGGACCGGCGGGACGCCGGTTCAGCGCCGGTCGGTGTCCGCTCCGCCTTCGCGTACGGCGGGCGGGACGTTGGTTCCGGGTGCCGGTGCGGTGGCGGGCGCCGGTCGGGGCGCTGCCACGGCGGACGGCGCGGCGGGCGCCGAGGACGGCAGGGCGAGTTCCAGCGCGCTGCCGGCCGAGGGGGTCCAGCCGGAGACGCGTCCGGCGTAGGGGCTGCCGAAGGCGGCGGCGCCCAGCCGGGTGCCGGCGGGCAGGGTCGCGGTGACGTCGAGCCCGGCCGGTGCCGTGACGGTGACGGTGTCGCCGACCCGGTAGGCGGTGACCTGTCCGGCCTGGAGGGCGCTCTTCCAGGCGGCGCGGCGCTTCAGTTCGGCGCCGATGTCCTTCATCCGCTCGTTCACCAGGGGGGTGTTGGCGGCGAACAGGGCGTCGTAGCCGTCGATGACCCCGTTGAGTACGGGGTAGGCCAGGCGTTCTTCGGCCAGGTTCGACTGGTGGATGAAGTGCGGCTTGGGGTCGTTGGACAGTACGTGTCCGAGGGCGGTGCGGGTCTCGGCCGGGACGATCTTCTGCGCGTACCCGGTAGCGGTGTCCAGGGGTGCGGGCAGGCAGGTCGTGGTGTCCGAGTGGTCCTCGCAGATGCCGCTGCCGCCGTGGGCGCGGGAGGTGTAGATCCAGTTGTACTCGTCCACCGCCTCGGTGGCCTTGCCGACGTTGTAGTACACGTTCATCGGGTAGCGGGCGACGGTGGAGGCGGAGCCGACCTGGCGCAGTTCGGGGTCGCGGGAGTTGTCCGAGGCGACCCACTTGACGCCGTTGCCGGTGAGGGAGGCGGCCAGGTTCGGGTTGTCCTGCGGCTGCTGGGGCAGGACGGCCATGCCGGAGTGCTCGCCGGTGACCAGTTCGTCGTTCTGCAGCGGCAGGCCGAAGCTCTGGCCCCAGAGCCGGTTGAGGACGATCTCGTTGTCGATGGTGCTGCGGCTGACCCACTTGGTGCTGCCGTCGGGGTTGGCGGCGCACCGCCAGGGCACGACGCTGACGTCCTGTTCGCAGCCGAGGAAGGCGTGCGTGTAGGTGTGGTTGACCCAGCGGAACTTGTCGCGGTCGGCCTGGAGCTTGTCGGCGAGCAGGTCGACGCCGTTGTTGTCCTCGCGCTGGTCGAGGCTGCCGGCGCCGTTGTAGACCATGTCGAGGGTGAAGTTGCGGCCGGCCTGCCAGTTCTTGGCGTACTCGGCGTCGTCGGCGGTCATGCGGATCGGGTTGGGCGTTCCGCCGCCGCCGGCGCAGTCGACGTCGCCGGGGGTGCAGTTGAGCTGCGTGTCCCAGCGGTCGTCGGCGGCGAAGACGTCGTCGACGTGGACGGAGAAGTAGTTGCGGGAGGCCCCCAGGTGGACGCCGCCGGTCATCCACTCGACGATGCCGCGGGCGAGCAGCCGGTACTGCTGCTGGTAGCGGTTGTAGACGAAGGTGACGACGAGTTCGCGCCGCCCGTCGTGCTTGTACTCGCCGACGAGGGAGCCGCGCCGGGCGGTGCCGGGGATGGGCGCGTCCACGTAGGTGGTGAAGTCCGCTCCGGGGGCGGGCTGCGCGAGGTAGGCGTAACTCTCGCCGACGGTGGGCGAGTTGTCCTCGAACGGGACGGAGCCTTCGAGGTAGCCGAAGGGGCCGGAGCGGCCGGCCGCGGTGATCCCGGCCTGGACTCCGTCGACGCTGCCGGCGTACCCGCCGGCGACGAAGTACTGGAGGCCGACCTGGGGCCGGGCGTAGGTGTAGGCGTCGACCTGGGGTATCTGGTAGGTCTGCTCGTACGCGGTGAGGGCGGCCATCTCGGCGGAGCCCGCGGCGAACGGATTGTCGTTGGGCAGGACGACCGCCTGGAACTTCGCGCGGGGCCGGCCGCCGACGGTGTCGGCGAGGAAGGCCGCGTCGATCGTGGGCCGGCCCGGCTTCGTGAGGTCGACCTGTGTGTACGGCGTCCCCGCGGAGTCCAGCTCCGCCGTGATGGCCTGGACGGCCGGACCTCCGTCGGCCACGACCAGCACCCGCAGGTCCACGCGGGGCGTGGTGGTGTCGGCGTGGGCCGTGCCGGCCGGCAGTCCGGCGGCGGCGATGAGCGCGCCCACCGATAACACGGCGGTACGTATGCTCCGCTTGCTTCGCTTCATGCGGTGAATGTCCCCTCCCCGGGCAGGGGTGAGCGCGGCGCGCACGAAGCGGCGGACGCCCCCCTTGCGCGACGCCGGCCTCCCCCTCAGAAACCAGTCGTCGACGCATCCGTCGCGTCACATGGTGGTGCCTGTGTGTAGCTTTCGTGGGGGCGTTGCGAAAACCGACGAAAAAATGTGGGCGACCAACTGGCCCGACACCGAGCCGAGTTGTCCTTTCCTGCCCGTTCCCGACCCTTCCGGCACCCGATGGGCGGACCCTTCCGCCGGGCATGAGCGCCGGTCCGGAGCCGAGCGGGGTGCCACCGGACCGAGTCGGTCCGGTGGCACCCCGGCTTAGTGGTCCAGACCACTGGAGCGAGCGGCCGGGGGCGATTTCAAGCCACCCTCCCGGCCGGGATGACGGTACGTCAGGCGCAGAGGACGCGCGTCTCGGGCGTGTAGACCGGGCCGCCGTTGGTGCTCGTGCTGTCGCTGAACTCGGCGTAGTAGTACGAGTAGAAGCCGATGTTGCCGTTGCAGCCGGAATCGGCGGCGACCTTGAGGGTCAGCGTCACCGTGCGGCTCTGGCCGGGGGGTATGGTCGCGCCGTAGTTGCCGCCGAGGTCGGACGGGCCGACGCCGGAACAGGCGGCGGCGCCGGTCGGGGTGGCCACGCTGCAGCCGGTGAAGCTGTACTTGAGGTCGGCGCGCTGGTTGGTGAGCCAGGTCGGCGTGATGGTCTGGTAGACGAACCAGATGTCGTAGGTCTTGTTGTTGGTGAGCGTCATCGAGAGGTTCACCGTCCCGCCGGGGGTGGTGGTCGCGGCGTTCGTGCTGAACGTCAGCGCGGCCGGGGCGGGGTCGGCCTGGGCCGCGGGGGCGAGGCCGAACAGGGCCACGACGAGGGCGAGTAACGCGGTGAGGCCGAAGCGGCTCTTCAGAGGTGATCGCATGGCTCGGGAGGCTAGGGCGGCGCCTCGGGCGCCGTCTGCCCCCCGGGGGAGCGCGGGGGCGCGCATCGGCCGGAAGTGTGCGCCCCGTGAAGGCGCCCCGGAGAACCAGTGAACGATGATCACTCACCGTGTAGCAGCAGTCCACACAGGGTTCCCGACCGGTCGCCCCGCTCCCGGGCGGCCGGACGGGGCGCCCGGGGCGCGAATGGCTCGTACATGACGCTGGCACATCCCGGAACTTTGGCCACCGCTTCGCCCTGCGCGCCGGGACGGCGGCCGGGAGCGGCCCGCGGGGCCTACGCGGAGCCCTCCCGGGAGTCCTCGCAGAGGAACAGGGTGCCCAGGCGGCCGCCCCTGCCGGAGCTGATGACCCCGGCTCCGACCTCGGTCGTCCCGCGCAGGTACGCCCCGCCGTAGCCGCGGCCCGCCAGGAACACGCCCCAGGTGAGCACGGCGGGTTCGGGCGCCCCGCCGCCCGGGGCGGGGAAGTCCTCCGCGACGGGCCGGACCCGGCGCTGGAGGATGAACGGGCCGTCGACCGCCGCGCGGACGCGCTCCGCCCACGCCCCGGCGGGCGTCTCCCAGCCCGCCAGCACGTCCAGGCCGCTGTGCGAGCTGCTCGCCTTGAGCACCAGGTCCTCCCGGTGCTCCAACGCGTACCTCAGGAGGTCCACCCGTTCCCCGGCGACCTCGACCTTCTCGTCCCGGACCAGCCGGGTCCAGGGCAGCAGGCCGTCGATCAGCTCCAGCTCGGCCCGGTCGAACAGGGAGCGGTGGCGCTCGTCGCTGAGCAGGGCGAGCGCGGCCTTCGTCCCGTAGACCTCGTTCTCCAGCGGGGTGAACAGGTGGACCAGCCCCCGGTCGGCGGCTTCGGTGAGGGGGGCGAGCAGGGCCGCGTCCGCGGCGGTGGTGATGTCGTTGATGACGAACCAGCGGTGGACTACGTCGACCCGGCGCCCGGTGACGTAGACCCCGTCAGCGCGGTACTCGACCTGGCCGAGGTGGCAGGGCACGGCCTCGACCCCGTGCTCGGCGAACAGGGCGGCCATCCGGCGCAGGTGCCGCTCCATCGCCGGATAGCTGTCGGGCCATTCGAGCAGGGCGACGAAGGGGTTCACCGAGGGGTCCGGGCCGCCGCCGGGACCGGGGGCGGGGAAGGACTCCCGCCACAGGCCGCGCAGCACCTCGATCCCGTCCGTGTACCCGAGCCGGTGGCGCTCGGCGAAGGAGGCCGTGTAGGGCTCCCGGAGCAGGGCCCGGTTGAGCAGCGCGATGTCCCAGCCGCCGAGCGGGCTGCCGCCGTTGAGTTCGAGCAGCCGGAACCCGCCCTCCTCCCGGTACAGGTCGGCGCGGGCCGACCGCGGGAGCTCCCGGGCCCTGCCGTCGGCGCGCAGGGTGGCGCCGGTCTGCACCGGTGACCAGCCGAGGGCGGTGGTGAAGGCGCGCAGGTCCCCGCCGTGGAGCCGGTCGGGGAGGCTGAGCAGCAGGTCGTAGAGCCCGCTGAGCCGGGCGCCCAGGTCGCGGCTCTCCTCGCGGCCGAAGAAGACGGGCCGGGTCAGGAAGGCGCTCCCGTAGATGTCCCCGGCCAGCGGGGAGTCCGCGCAGGAGCGTTCCGGGGCGCATCCGGCCGGCAGCCCGGCGAGGTACGCGCGGGTGAGCCGGGCGGCGGCGGTGGGGCCGGCGTACGCGGCGCGGTCGGCGGGCGCGGTCGGCGCGGCGGGCGCGATCGGCGCGGCGGCCCCGTTCCGCCGGGGGGCCGCGTCCGGACCGGTCGGGTTCTCGGGCATCACTCGACCTCGATGGTGACGTCGGCGATGGCCTCGGCCGCGGCCCGGTTCACCTCGGGTGCGGTGTCGGCGTGCAGGATCACGTAGCCGACCCGCGCGTCGTTGTCCCCCGGTGCGCGCACCCGGCCGCCGGGCGGGACCGTGATGCTGCTCCGCGCCACCGCGGCCGAGTCGCCGATCCCGCTGACCGAGCGGAGCACCCCGCCGCGCGGCGGGACCAGGAAGCGGATGCCCGCCGCCCGGTCGGCGGTGGGGGTCAGGTCCGGTGCGAGGCCGAGCGCCACCTGGACGTAGATCCTGGCCTCGTCGATGCCCTTGGCCCGCCGCATCAGGGCGACCACGTGGTCCCCGGGGAGCCGGGCGCCCAGCTCGATGACGCGGGTGGTGCCGTCCGGGAGGAGTTTGAGTTCGGTGTGGGCGACGCCGTTCCTGACGCCGAGGGCCCGGGCGGCCTCCACCGCGGCCTCCTGGAGGACGCGCACCGACGCCTCGTCCAGTTCGGCGGGGACGGTGTGGCCGAACTCGGCACGCTTGGCGCCGTCGGTGGTGAACTTGTCGTACGGGAACAGGGGGGTGAGCCGCCCCGCGGCGGCCACCGTCTCGATGCTGTACTCCACCCCGCCGACGTACTCCTGGATGACCACGTGGGCGTCCAGCGGAATGCCGTGCGGCATCTGGAAGAGGTGCGAGCGGACCACGGCGAAGGCCGCCTCCAGCTCCTCGTCGTCGCGGACCACCGACACACCCCAGGAGCCGGACTGCTCGGCGGGCTTGACGACGAGGGGGTAGCCCAGGCCGGCCTTCTCCACCAGGGCGTACGCCTCCTCGAGGGTGCGCGCGGCGACGGTGCGGGGTGCCGGGACGCCCTGCTCGGCGAAGGCACGGGCCATGATCCGCTTGTTGCGGCAGCCGAGCGCCCGCGAGGGGTCGTTGCCGGGCAGCCCGAGGTCGGCGCTGAGCCGCGCGACCAGCGGGGTCAGGAACTCCCAGCAGGCGACCACGCCGCCCACCCCCTCGGCCCGGGACACCTCCGCGAGCTGCCTCAACGCGCCCTCGGCGTCGGAGAAATCGGTGAAGACGAGCTTCGCGTGATCCCTGATCTTCGCTTGGAGCGAAGGGGAATACCACTCCTCGAATACGTCCTCGTGGGTGGCGACGATGACCTCGGCGCCCAGGTCCAGGGCGGCGTCGATGACGTATTCCCCGGTATTTCCCATGGCTTCGAGCAGGAGCAGTGCGGGCATGGCGGTGCGCCCTTCCGGAAGAGAGGGTGGCTCATGTCGAATTCGGCTCAACACGCCTCATTCTTTTGGCCAATGCATGGGGCAATGACTGAGGCTTTCGCCAGTAGACAGGCGTCGGCGAGACGTCCGTCAGGGACAGATCAGACGATGGTCACCATGCCCGGCGGGGCGTGTTTCGTCGGTTCCTCCGATTCTGTCCGCACTCTGAGACCGATGGCCCCGGCCCCTGTTCACGGGGCTCGGCCCGGCTAATGTCGCCGGGCCGAACAGGGCGGGAAATAGCCCGAGTTGCGGCATGAATCGAATCGAACCGATCCACACCGGAGACAAGTTGATTCCGAACGTGTCGCCCTCTCGTAGCGAGTCGCGATGAACAGCCGCGAGTTGCTGGCGAAGTGGGGACTTCCCGAGCTGTCGGGCAACGGCCGCTTCGTCACCGCCAATGTCATGGACAGCCTGGGCAACGGGCTCGTCCTGGCCTTCACCGTCCTCTACTTCACCACCACCACCTCCCTGCCGCTCGGCTCCATCGGCGCGGCGCTCTCGCTCGGCCAGCTCGTCGCCCTGCCCGCGCCGGTCCTGGCCGGACCGCTGATCGACCGGTTCGGCCCCCGCGCGGTGGTCGTCGCCGCCAACCTGGTCTCGGCCGTCGGCTTCTGCGCCTTCCTGCTCGCGGACTCCGTGTGGAAGATCGTCGTGGTCCAGTGCGTCGTGCAGGCGGCCTCCTCCGTCTACTGGACCTCCAGCCGGGGCCTGGTGCTCCTCGCTGCGCGCCGCCGGGACCAGGCCCGCTGGTTCGGCTTCATCGGCGCCCTGCGGAACATCGGCGGGGGCTTCGGGGCCGCCGCGGCGTCCGTCGCGGTCGCCCTCGGCGGCGACGGCATCCGCGCCCTGGTCCTGGTCAACGCGCTGACCTTCGCGGCCGCGGCGTTCCTGATCGCGACCTGGCGCCCCGGGGCCGCCGAGGAGGCGCCCGCCCCTACCACCCGGCCGGCCGGCTCCGGGGGTTACGCGGCGGTCCTGCGCGACGGGCGCTACCTGCGGCTGGTCCTGGCGAACCTGGCCTTCGTCCTGGCCGCGGCCGTGGTGCCGGTCCTGCTCGCCGTGTACATCACCGAGGTGCTGCACGCCTCCGCCTGGCTGGCCGGCGCGTGCCTGGTCGGCAACATGGTCCTGGTCGCCCTCGTCCAGACCCTGGTCGCGGGGATGACCGAACGCCGCCGCCCCCGCCGGGTCCTGGCGCTGGCCGCCGTGACCAACGCCGCCGCCTTCGCCGTCTTCGGGCTGCTGCTCGCGGTCCCCGGCTGGCTGGTGGCCGTCGGACTGGTGCCGGCGATGGCGCTGTTCACCCTCGCCGAGATGCTCAGCATGCCGCCCAGCGGCGAACTCAGCACCTCCCTGGCGCCGGAGCACGTCCGCGGCCGCTACCTCGGGGTCTTCCAGCTCTCCTGGACCGTCGGGAACACCATCGCCCCGGCCCTGCTCACCATGCTCCTGAGCCGGGGTCCGCTCTGGCCCTGGGTGGTCGTGGGAGCGCTGAACCTGCTGGCGGTGCCGCTGGTGCTCAGCCTCGGCGACCCCGCACCGGAGGACGGCGCCCCGCAGGACGGGGCCCCGCAGGAGCCCGCCCCGCCCGCCGAGGAGCGGCTGGCCTCGTGACCGACCACCGCCGCCCGTACCCGGGCCACCGCAAGGAGCCTCCCCCGTGATCCTCACCCTCGTACCCGACATCGCCGGCGTCCCCGCCGGCCAGTGGGACGCCCTGTCCGCGCGGGCGGGCCTCTACCTGTCCCACCGCTGGCTCGCCGCCCAGCAGCACGACCCGACCGCCCGGGTCCACTACGCCCTGGTCCACGACGAGGGCCGGCTGGTCGCGGCGGCACCGCTGTACGTGGTCGGCACCGAGCCCAACGACCTCTACCGGGTGCACGAGGTGGTCCCGGGCCGGGAGCCGGCCCGGACGGTCCTCGCCGGCGCCCGCCGCGGCTACGTGAACGCCCCGCTGCTGCACCCCCGTCTCGCCCCGCCGCTGCGGCGCGAGGCCCTGGGCCGGCTCGTGGGTGCCGCGCGTTCGCTGGCCGAGGCCGAGGGGGCCCGGCCGTGGTGGCTCTACGTCACCGACGCGGCGGCCGCCGAGCTCGCCGACGCCTGCGGGACCGCGCCCGTCCGGCTGAACGAGGAGGCGCGCATCCCGCTGCCCGGCGCCGCCTTCGAGGACTACCTCGCCGGGCTCCCCCGGGCGCGCCGCACCTGCGTCCGCCGCGAGCGCCGGGCCTTCGCCGAAGCCGGCTACGAGCTGCGCACCCTGCGGCTGTCCGAGTGCGCCGACGAGGCAGGAGCCCTGGCCGCCCGGCTCCAGGAGCGGCACGGGCACCCGATCGACCCCGCCTTCATGGCGGCACTGCTGCGGGACCAGGCCGAGGGCATGGCGGACACCGGGATCGTCCTCGCCGCGTACGCCGAGGGACGGATGGCCGCCTTCAGCCTCTTCTACCTGCACGCGGACACCGTCTGGCTCCGCTCCACGGGCTACGACTACGACCGGCTGCGCGACGCCCACGAGTACTTCAACCTGGGCTACTACCTGCCCATCGAGTACGCCTACGCCCACGGCGCGACCGCGATCCACCTCGGCATGGAGTCCCTGCGGGCCAAAACCCTGCGGGGCGGCGTCACTTCGGCGCTGTGGGCGGTGGAGGCGGGCGCCCCCGCGGACGCCCCCGCGGGCCCCGCTCCGGCCCCGGCTCAGGCGGCGACCGGGCCGGACCCGTCCAGCGCGGGGTAGTCGGTGTACCCGTCCGCCCCGCCGGTGTAGAAGAGGGCCTCGTCGCGCACCTGGCTGACGGGCGCGCCGGTGCGCAGCCGCTCGACCAGGTCCGGGTTGGCGAGGAAGGGCCGGCCCAGGGAGATCAGGTCGGCGCCCGCCGCGAGGAGCCGCTCGGCCGCCTCCCGGCCGCCGTCGGCGGGCAGCGGCCGACCCCAGCCGAGCACCGGGTTGGCGATGAGCGTGCCGTGCCACATCGTGCGGATCCGGTGGAAGAGGGGCTGGTCCGGATCGGCGAAGACCACGTGGACGTAGGCGGGGCCCTTGTCCGCGAGGGCCTCCAGCAACGCCGGGTAGATCTCCTCGGTGTCGCCCTCCTCGATGCCGTTGACGGTGAGTCCGGGGGCGATCCGCACGCCGACCCGCTCGGGTCCGATCGCCTCGGCGACGGCCCGGACCACCTCGACGGTGAACCGGATGCGGTGGGCCACCGGGCCGCCGTAGGAGTCCGTGCGCCGGTTGGTGCCCCGGGCCAGGAACTGGTGGAGCAGGTAGCCGTTGGCGGCGTGCACCTCGACGCCGGCGAAGCCCGCGTCGACGGCGTTGCGGGCGGCAGCCGCGAAGTCGGCGACGGTGGATCGGATCTCGTCGGCGGTCATCTCGCGCGGGACGACCGCCTCCCGGGGCCCGGAGGGGGTCGAGATCGGCTCCGGGAGCGGGACGGGCGAGGGCGCCACCGGGGTCAGCCCGCTGTTGTCGGGGTGGCCGACCCGGCCGCCGTGCTGGAGCTGGAGGAACATCCGGCCGCCCGCCTCGCGCACCGCGTCGGTGACCCGTCTCCAGCCGTCCACGTGGGAGGGGAGGTGGATGGCGGTGATGTTCGGGTAGGTCTGCCCCACGGCGTTCGGCGTGGACGCCTCGGCGATGATCAGGCCGGCCGTGGCGCGCTGCGCGTAGTAGGTGGCCATGACCGGCTGCGGGACTCCGTCGGCCGAGGCGCGGCTGCGGGTCATCGGCGCCATCACCAGCCGGTTGGGCAGGGCGAGGGGGCCCAGCCGGGCGGGCTGGAACAGGGGGGATTCAAGTGGCTTGACGGACACGGCGGTTGCTCCGATCAGCGGGAGGAGGGCCGGGGCGGCCGTCATCCACTCTCGGACCTCCCGCACACCCGAACAAGATCGGGAAGAGCTACGATCGATGAGCGGAACTCACCAATCGGGGGAACGGTGTTGGAGCGGCACGAGATCGAGGCGTTCCTGACGCTCGCCGAGGAACTGCACTTCCGGCGCACCTCGGAGCGGCTCGGGCTGGCGCAGGGCCGGGTCAGCCAGACCATCAAGAGGCTGGAGCGCCGCATCGGCGCCCCGCTCTTCGAGCGCACCAGCCGCCACGTCGCCCTGACCGCGATCGGCGCGCAGCTCCGCGACGACCTGCTCCCCGGCTACCGGCAGATCCGGCACGCCGTCGCCCGGGCCACCGAGGCCGGACGGGGCATCGGCGGGACGCTGCGCGTGGGCTACTCGGGGCCGATGGTCGCCGAGATCCTCCTGGAGGCGGCCGAGCGGTTCCGCGCCCGCCACCCCGGCGGCGACGTACGGATCCAGGAGGTGCAGCTCTGCGACCCGTTCGGTCCGCTCCGCGGCGGCCAGGTGGACCTTCAGGTCACCGAACGGCCGCTCGCCGAGCCGGATCTGACGGCAGGTCCGCTCCTGTTCTCGGCGCCCCGCACCCTGATGGTGCCCGACGGACACCCCCTCGCCCGGCGCGCGTCGGTCTCGCTGGAGGACCTCGCGGATGCCCCCCTGCTGACCATCAGCGGCGAGGTGCCGCGGTACTGGCTGGACCACCACTACCCGCGGCACACCCCGTCCGGCCGGCCGGTCCTCCGGGGGGCGACGGCGATGTACTGGCCCGAACTGCTGACCCTCGTGGCGGCGGGGGCGGGCGTGTCCCCGGCGTGCGCGGCGGTGGAGCGCTACAACGGCCGCCCGGGGATCACCTGGGTGCCGTTCGAGGACGCCCCGCCCGTCGAGTTCGGCTTCCTCTGGCCGACGACGGCGGGCTCGGCCCGGATCCGCGCCTTCGTCGACCTGTGCCCCGCCCTGGACCGGGCGCCCGGACCGGACGGCGTCGGCGCGCCCTCCCCCGGGACTTCAGGCGCCCCGGGCCGCCGTCAGCGGCCCGGGTAGGGCAGCAGGGCCATCTCGCGTGCGGTCTTGACGGCGGTGGCGAGGTCCCGCTGCTGCCGGACCGTCACCCGGGTGACGCGCCGGCCGCGGATCTTCCCCCGGTCGGAGATGAACCTCCGGAGCAGATCGGTGTCCTTGTAGTCGACGGAGGTGATCCCGGCGGCGTCGAGCGGGTTGGGCCGGGACTTCACGGGCTTGCGGGGGTGGGGGGTACGGGCCATTGCGGCGTCTCCTCGGGTGGGCGTATCGGTTGCGGCCCCGTCGGGGCGTGGACGGCGGGTGCGGGGATCAGGCGGCGTCGAGGAGGGGGCCGAAGGCGGCCGGCAGCTCCTTCCAGGCCTCGCGGCCCCCTGTGTACTCGGCGTCCGTCAGCAGGCAGGAGTCCAGGAGCCGCTCCAGGCCTTCCCGGTCGAGACCCGGGGAGGTGAAGACGAGGTGCTGGCAGCGGTCGCCGTGGTCGGGGTGCCAGTCCAGGGCGGCGGCCGCCCGCCGCATGGGCGGGACCATCTCCCAGGCCGCGTCCGGCAGTGAGGCCAGCCAGGGGCCGGCGCTCTCGACGCACAGGGCCCCGCCGGCCGCGTCCCAGGCGAGCAGGGTGTCGGGGCGGTCGGCGAGCCAGAACCGGCCGCGGCTGCGGGCCGCCGCGCAGCACAGGTTCTCCAGCGCCTCGTACAGGCGCTCGGGGTGGAAGGGCCGTCTGCGGCGCCAGACGAGCGTGGCGACGCCCGCCTCGTCGGCGTCCTGGGGCAGCAGGGCGCAGGCGGGGTGCTGGGCGGCCGCCGCGGTCTCGACGTCGAAGCCGGCGAACGCCGCCCTGGCGAGTTCGAGGGAACCGGCCGGCACCCGCCGGGCGGTGGGGTGCAGCTGCGCGAGGAGCGCGCGGTCCTCGTCGTCGGCCCCGTCGCCGTCGACGACGGCCAGGACGGGCGCGTACTCCAGCTGCCGGGCCCAGGTGTCCCCGACGGTCCGCCGGTCGGTGGAGGCCGCGGCGAGGCCGGCTTCGGCCAGGTCGTCGCCGTTGCCGAGACAGGGCAGGACCAGCGCGGGATCCACGGCGGTGATCACGTTCGTCAGGGCGAGACGGTCCCCGCCGTGCCCGGCGATGACCTCGGCCATGCCCTTCGGTTCGACGGAGTCCCACAGTTCGACGACGGCGAGCCGGGTCAGGCCGCCGTCCGCCATCCGTTCGAGTTCCGGGAGGAGGTCCTCGCGCAGCGCGCAGCAGGCGCAGTCGTTGACCAGCGGTGTCTCAGCGCGGGAGAGGACGCCGGAGGCGTCGCGGACCAGGCGGTGCACGGTGCCGCCGGCCGCCTCGGCGAGGTCGTGGTGCAGTGCCACGCTCCCCGGTACGGACCGCAGGAGGCTCTCGACGACCTCCTTGCGGGCTTCGGAGTGCATCCCGGCCACGATCACGACGGGCAGCTGGTGGCCGCGCCCCATCAACGGGCTCCGTATCGGCGCTGGAACTTCTCGACGCGGCCGGCGGTGTCGAGGACGCGGGCGGTGCCCGTGTAGAAGGGGTGGCTCGCGGCGGAGATCTCCACGTCGACGACCGGATAGCTGTTGCCGTCCTCCCAGTCCACGGTCTTGTCACTGGTCATCGTGGAGCGGGTGAGGAAGGCGGTGCCCGAGGCGGTGTCGCGGAAGACGACGGGGCCGTAGGCGGGGTGGATGCCGGGCTTCACGGCGGGAACCTTTCGACGGTGTGTCAGGGGTGCGGGGGGTCAGCGCTCTTCGCGGAAGTCGACGTGGCGCCGGACGGCGGGGTCGTACTTGCGCAGCACCAGCCGGTCGGGGTCGTTGCGCCGGTTCTTGCGGGTGACGTAGGTGAACCCGGTGCCCGCGGTGGAGCGGAGCCTCACGACCGGACGGATCTCGTTGCGTGCCATGGCGCCACTATATGGGAATGGTTTCCATTTTCAATACGGTGGCCGGGAGTGACCAAGTCGTCCTGGTAGAAACCGAAGCGACCGCGGGCCCGAACCCACGGGCCCGCGGTCGCGGCGGCGACGGGTTTCGGCGACGGGACCCGCGCCCGGCGGAAGGGGCGGGTCAGCGCACCCTGCCCCTGGGCTTCAGGTGCGTCGGGGGCAGCTCGGGGGCCGGGATCGGAGGGCCGTCGTAGCCCTTGACCTCGCCGAAGCGGGTGCCGGTCGCCCAGTCCTCGCGGGCCTGGACGATCTCCTCGTGGGAGCGGCCGATCCAGTTCCAGAACATCACGATCTCCTCCTCGAACGGCTCACCCCCCAGCAGCATCAGGCCCGCGTCCGAGGAGGCGCGCAGGGGGAGTTCGGTGCGGCCGCAGCCCAGGTAGAGCATCGAGCCCGGGAGGAGGGGGACGCCGTCCGCGTGGGCCTCGCCGGACATGGAGAGGACCGCGTACTCGAAGTCCGGGTCGAGGGGCAGGCGGGTCTCGGTGCCGGCGGCCAGGGCGAGGTCGGCGCCGACGATGGGGGTGTACGCGGTGCCCGGGGAGGTCGCCGTGTCCAGGGTGCCGAGGATGACCGTGGCGTTCAGGCCGGGGGCGGTGACCTGCGGGAGGTCCGCGTGGTGCTGGAAGTGCGGGGCGACGTCGCGGTGGGCGTCGGGCAGGGCCACCCACAGCTGGGCGCCGTGCAGGAGACGGGCGTGCGGGCGCGGGCTCTCCTCGGAGTGGCTGATGCCCGAACCGGAGGTCATCAGGCCCAGCTCGCGCGGGCGGATCGTGGCCAGGCTGCCCACGCTGTCGCGGTGCAGCACCTCGCCCTCGTGCAGCCAGCTCACGGTCTGGAGGCCGGCGTGCGGGTGCGGGGCGACCTGCATGCCGGGCTCGTCGGCGATGTCATCGGGGCCGTAGTGGTCGACGAAGCACCAGGCGCCCACCATGCGGCGGCCCAGGTTCGGCAGGAGTCGGCGGACCTCGGTGGACTCCCCCAGCCTGACCGTGCGCGGGCTGAGGAGCTCGCGCACGGGTTCGGCCACGACGAATCCGCGGCCGCCGCAGGAGGAGAGAGCGGGCTGGCGATCGAGATTGCTCATACGGGACAAGGTAGCCCCGCCGGGGCCGCTTGCCCCCGTTCCTTCCGCGGGAAGGACGCGGCGTGCGGGGCCCGGCGGCCGCCTCGGCTAGCCTGGGTCCGATATGAACCGTCTGACCACGCCTTTCGGCTCCCACGAACTCACCCGCTTCCCCGCCGACCCGCGCGACCGGCTCCGCGCCTGGGACGCCGCCGACGAGTACCTGCTGCGCCACCTCGACGCCGGTACCGGCGAGCGCGGCCCGGTGGACCTGGCCGGCGCCGGGCAGATCACGGTCGTCGGCGACCGCTGGGGCGCGCTGACGACGGCCCTGGCCGCGTACCACCCGGCCCAGATCACCGACTCGGCGCTGGCCCGGGCGGCCACCGAGGCCAACCTGGACCGGGCCGGCATCGGCACCGCCAAGTCCACGGTGACCCTGCTGACCACGCGGGACGCCCCGCCCGCGCGGATCGACGTCCTGCTGGTCCGGGTGCCCAAGAGCCTGGCCCTGCTGGAGGACCAGCTCCGGCGGCTGGCCCCGCACCTGCACGAGGGCACGGTCGTCGTCGGCACCGGCATGGTCAAGGAGATCCACACCTCCACGCTGGACCTCTTCGAGAAGGTCATCGGGCCGACGCGCACCTCCCTCGCGGAGAAGAAGGCCCGGCTGATCTTCACCACCCCGGACCCCGCGCTCCTGGCCGCCGCCGGCCCCTCGCCCTGGCCGCTGACGTACACGGTGGACCAGGAGGGGGGCTCGGGCGCCGGGCTGACCGTGGTCAACCACGCCGGGATCTTCTGCGCCGACCGGCTGGACGTCGGCACGCGCTTCTTCCTCCAGTCCATCCCGACCAACACCGACGGGGCCCGGGTCGTGGACCTGGGCTGCGGCAACGGGGTCGTCGGCACGGCGGTGCAGATGGCCGACCCGGACGCCGAGGTCGTCTTCACCGACGAGTCGTACCAGGCCGTCGCCTCGGCGCGGGCCACCTACGAGGCCAACGTGCGCCCCGGCCGGCGCACTGCGGAGTTCCTCGTCGGCGACGGGGTGGCCATGCTGCCGCCGTCCTCGGTGGACCTGATCCTCAACAACCCGCCCTTCCACTCGCACCAGGCGACCACGGACGCGACGGCGCTGCGCATGTTCGCGCAGTCCCGCAAGGCGCTGCGCCCGGGCGGCGAGCTGTGGGTGGTCGCCAACCGCCACATGGGCTACCACACCCATCTGCAGCGGCTCTTCGGGAACCAGGAAGTCGTCGCGAGCGAACCGCGGTTCGTGGTGCTGCGGGCCGTCAAGCGCGAGGCGGAGCGGCGCGGCCGGTGACGTACCGGCGCCCCGCCCCGCGCCACGCCATGTGACCTGCCGGTACACCCGCCGGTAGGTCCTACACTCGGCCGCGTGAGCACTGGGGCGGGGACGGACGGCGGGGACGGGCGGCGGCGCTGGCGCCGCGAGGAGGTGGCCCTGGAGGCCGGGGTCAAGGTGCGCAACCTGCGCTACTACCAGGAGCGCGGGCTGCTGCCGCCGCCGCGCCGGGAGGGCCGGATCGCCTGGTACTCCGAAGACCACCTGACCCGGCTGCGGCTGATCAGCGACCTGCTGGGGCGCGGTTACACGGTGAACGGCATCGGGGAGCTGCTGGCCGCCTGGGAGCAGGGCGGCGGGATCTCCCAACTCCTTGGCCTGGAGCGGGAGATGACCCGGGACTGGGTGCGCGAGGAGCCGGTGACGATGACCCGGGCCGAGCTGCGCGAGCTGTTCGGCCCGGGGGCTACGGCCGCGCACACCCGGCGGGCGGCCGAGCTGGGTTACGTACGGGTCGACGGGGACCTGGTGACGTATCCGAGCCGGCGGCTGCTGGAGGCGACGGTGGCGCTCGTGCGGCAGGGGATGCCGCTCGCGGAGATCCTGGACGCCGGGGAGTTCGTGCAGGAGCAGGCGGCGGCGCTGGCGGACCGGTTCGTCGGACTGTTCCGCAGGCATGTGATCGGCCCGGAGGGGCTGGGGCGACTTTCGGCCACCCAGCTGGATCATGTCCGGGAGGCGGTGGCGGCGCTGCGGCCGGTGGCGGGCGAGGTGGTGGCCACGGAGTTCGCCCGGGCGATGGGTCGGCGGGTGGAGGCGGAGGTCGCCGAACTGCTGCGTACGGAGCAGTAGGAGTCGGCCTAAAGGGTGCGCTCGCACAACCTTGCCAACCACCATTGGCACTCTTACATTCAACTCGTCGGTAACAAAGGTGCACAGCCGAGATAAGGGACGATCTCATGGCAGATTCACCGTACTTACCCGAATTCGATTCCGAGGGCGGCCCTGACGCCGACTCCGCGAGCAGAGTGGAGGGCAGGGTCCGCTGGCGCCGGTTCGCGCTGCTGACCGTGCCCGCCGTGGCGGTGACCGCCGGGCTCGGGATCGCACTCGCGCAGGGCGCGCTCGCCGCCTCCTTCGCGGTGTCGGGCCAGCAGTTCAAGGTGTCGGCGACCAGCCTGGAGGGCGAGGGCTTCGCCCAGTACGGCAGCGTCGACGTCAACGCCCGCCAGGAGCTGATCCCGGTGGCCGTCACCGCCATCAAGGAGGCCAAGCTGCACAGCCTCTGCCAGTCGGTGGTCACCACCCTCCCGGTCATCGGGGACATCTCCCTGAACCTGACGGCCGGCCAGAAGACCCCCGTGGAGGCGTCCAACCTGTTCGTGGACGCCACCCAGCTCGCCGGTGACGCGGAGTTCACGAACATCGAGATCGGGCGCGACGCCTCCACCCTGGACAAGGGCCCGGCCGAGGCGCAGGGCATGCAGGACCTGTTCGCCCAGCAGGCGGACAAGGTCACCATCAGCAGCCTCCAGCAGACGGCGTGGGCGACGAACGCCGGCACCTTCAAGCTGTCCGGGCTGAGCATGAACATCAGCAAGGGCAAGAAGGAATGCTTCTGAGCCGCTGGCGGCGGTGGCGGCGCGGCAGGCCCTTCTGGGGCGGACTCTTCGCCGTCCTGGCCGGGGCGTGGATCTGCGTTCTTCCGCTGGCACCACTGAAGATCATGCTCCAGCAGGGCATCGCGGGGATCCCGTCCGTCCTGATGGGCATCATCATGATCGTCCTCGGTCTCACCGCCTGGTTCTCGCCCCGCCAGCGCGTCCTCGCCGGGGTCCTCACCACCCTGATCGCCACCGCCGCGCTGGTCCTGTCGAACCTCGGCGGGTTCCTGATCGGCACCCTGCTCGGCATCCTCGGCGGCGGGCTGATGTTCGCCTGGCAGCCGTACGCCGCCCCGCGCACCGGGGGCACCGCCGCCCCCGCCCGGCCCTCCCCCGCCGGGACCTCCCCCACTCCGCACCCCGATCCCCAAGGAGCACAGCCATGAGCCGTACGCGTACCGCGCTCGCCCTCGGCATGGCGGCCGCGGCCGCACTGACGGTGGCCTCCACCACCGCCCACGCCGCTCCGTTACCGCTGGCCGGGTCGACCACGGTCACCCCCGCCGGGCACGCCTTCAAGGCCTCGCTCAGCGGGAAGGCCACGCTCAAGGCCGGTTCGGTGACGGTGACCTGCTCGGTCTCCGTCTCCACCGGCTCGGTGCCGGCCGCCCCGGGCAACCACAACACGGCCGGGGCGGTGTCCTCGCCGATCTCCCCGCCCACGTACAGCTCCTGCACCTCCAGCATGCCGGGCGTCACCCCGACGGTGACCACGAGCGGCGCCTGGTCGGTGTCCATGCAGAACGGCTCGCCGATCACGGCGACGATGACGGTGCCCACCGGCGGGCTGGTCGTGCACACCACGGGCCTGGCCACCTGTACGGTCACCGCGGCCCCCGGCGGACCGGCGAGCGTCCCGGGCACCTGGGCCAACGGGGCCCCGTCCAGCCTGACGTTCTCCGGCGCGACCGTCCCGGTGACGGTGACCGGCGGCTTCGGCTGCCCGACCAGCGCGACCTCGTCCACCTTCAACGCGGTCTACCTGGTCTCCGACACCACCGACCCCTCCCAGCAGATCACCGTCACCCCCTGACGGCCCCGCGGTCCGCCGCCGCCCCTCCCCGCCACGGGTACGGGGGCGGCGGCGGATATTGCGTTGCCCGGGCTCCCGGGGCGGGCGAAGCTCGGGGGATGTCACAGATCACCGATCAGCAGAACACCCGGCGGCGGAACACCGAGGACCAGGGCGCCGGCCGGCAGGACCCGCAGGCCCGCACGAGCCCGCGCGGGGTGGCCGACCTGTTCTCCGGGGGCCAGCTCCTCGCCATCCCGCGCAAGGCCGCGCGGCGCGAGCAGCTGCTCGCGCACCTCACCGAGACCCTGTTCGCCCCGGACCGCGCGTACTCGGAGCCCGAGGTGAACGACGCCCTGCGGACCGTGCACGAGGACTGCTCCGCGCTGCGGCGCTACCTGATCACCTCGGGCCACCTCACCCGGACCCGGGACGGCGCCAGCTACCGGCGCGCGACGACCACCCTGTAGTGGGTCGTGAGCCGCCCGTCCTCGCCGATGACGTGGAAGGCGACGGCCGGCGGCTCGTCGAGGTGCACGTGCGGGTCGCCGGTCGGCTCCTCCCAGGGCAGCCGCAGGGTGGACACCACCCCGGGCGCGACGAGCAGCGGCCGGCCCGCGAAGACGGTCGCCGCCGCCGTGTGCGCGTGCCCGCACAGGAAGGCCAGCAGGTGGGGGTGGCGTTCGGCGAGGGCCGCGAGCCGCTCCTCGCCGAACTGCCGGATCTCGTCCACGTACGGGGTGTGCAGCGGGACCGGCGGGTGGTGGAAGGCGACCAGGACCGGCACCTCGCGCGGGGTCCCCGCGAGGATCCCGTCGAGCCACGCGAGGGTGGACTCCTCCAGCCGGCCGTGGTGCTCGCCGGGGACGGAGGAGTCGCACACCGCGAGGACGAAGCCCTCGCCGCGCAGCACCTGGTCGACCGGCCCCGCCGCCGGGTCCTCCTCGCCCAGCAGGCCGCGCCGGAAGGCGGTGCGCTCGTCGTGGTTGCCCGGGCAGACGACCATCGGGTGCCGCGACACGAGCACCTTGCGCGCCTGCTCGTACTCGGCGGGGGTGCCGTTGTCGGCGATGTCCCCGCTGACCAGGACCGCGTCCAGGTCGTACGGGAGGCCGTCCAGGTACTCCATGACGGCGCGGGTGCGCTCGGCGGCGCGGGTGCCGCCGTCGAAGTGGACGTCGCTGAGCTGCGCTATCACGATCACGGACGGTGGCTCCTTCGTCGCCGACGGGGGGTCACGCCCCCGCCCGGCCTGACGCCAGATCAGCCGGCGCCCGGGGGTCGCGGGTCCGACCTGATCGTTCAACCTACCCGACCGCCGCGGCCCGGCCCTCCGGGTCCCCGGTCCCCGGGTCGCGGGCGTGACCGGGCCGTACCGGAGGTCCGGCGGAGGCGGGGGCGACGGCGGGCGGAGCCCGGGTGGGATGCGGGCGGGATCCGGGTGGGATCCGGGGCCGGGTCATGATCAGATGGGTCGGGTCAGCCGGTCCTCGCCGAAGGAGTCCCGATGCCCCTCAACGCCATTCCCACCACTCCGCCGGGCGGCGACGGGCCGGGAGCCGGCGGCCCGGGCCGGGGCGTGCTGGTCACCGGTGCCTCGCGGGGGATCGGCCGGGCCGTCGCCCTCGCGTTCGCCCGGCAGGGCGACCGGGTCGCCGTCCACTCCTCCGCCCGGCACTCCGACGCCGAGGAGACCCTGGCGGCCCTGGACGGCTCGGGCCACACCCTCGTCACCGGGGACCTGGGCGACCCGGAGCGCGTCGAGGAGATGGTCGCCGAGGCCGCCGGGGCGCTCGGCGGGGTGGACGTCCTGGTGAACAACGCCGCCGCGATGCTCCCGCACCCGCTGCCCACGACCTCGTACGCGGACTGGCGGGACGCCTGGCGGCGGACGGCGGCGGTGAACCTCTTCGGCGCGGCCGACGTCAGCTACTGCGTGGCCCGCCGCCTGATCGACGAGGGCCGGCCGGGGCACATCGTCAACGTCGGCTCGCGCGGCGCGTTCCGGGGCGAGCCGGACCATCCCGCGTACGGGGCCACCAAGGCGGCCCTGCACGCCCTCGGCCAGTCCCTGGCCGTGTCCCTGGCGCCGCACGGGATCACGGTGGCCTCGGTGGCCCCGGGGTTCGTCGCCACCGAGCGGGTCTCCGGACGGCTGCGGGGCGCGGAGGGCGAGGGGATCCGGGCGCAGAGCCCCTTCGGCCGGGTCGCCGAGCCGGAGGAGATCGCCTCGGCCGTGCTCTACCTGGCCTCGCCCGCCGCCCGGTGGAGCTCGGGCGCGGTCCTCGACGTCAACGGGGCCTCGTACCTGCGGACGTGACGGTCCGGCGCGCTCAGCCGCGGTAGGCCTCCAGCAGCCGCAGCCAGATCTCGCTGATGGTCGGGAAGGCCGGCACCGCGTGCCACAGCCGGTCGACCGGGACCTCCCCGACGACGGCGATCGTCGCCGCGTGCAGCAGCTCGGCGGCGCCGGGGCCCACGAACGTGGCGCCGAGGAGCACCTCCCGGTCGAGGTCGACGACGATCCGGGCCCGGCCCCGGTAGCCGTCGGCGTACAGGCCCGCGCCGGAGATCTTGCCCAGGTCGTGGTCGACGGCCCGCACCCGGCGCCCGGAGCGCTCGGCCTCGGCGAGGGTCAGGCCCACCGACGCGGCCTCCGGATCGGTGAAGACGGCCTGCGGGACGGCCGCCGTGTCGGCGGTGGCGGCGTACGCGCCCCAGCGGCCGGTGTCCGGCGGCGGGGCGCCGGTGCCCCGGGCCGCGCGGGCGGCGATGGCGGCTCCGGCGATCCGGGCCTGGTACTTGCCCTGGTGGGTGAGGAGCGCCCGGTGGTTGACGTCCCCGACGGCGTACAGCCAGTCGTGGCCCTCCACCCGGCAGCTCTCGTCGACGGGGATCCAGCCGCCGGGCGTCAGCCCGACCGTGTCGAGGCCGATGTCCCCGGTGCGCGGCGCCCGGCCGGTGGCCATCAGCAGCTCGTCGCCCTCCAGCAGTTCCCCGCCCTCCAGGACCACCGTGACGGGCCCGGTCGGGCCGTCCCGGACGACCGCCTCCACGGCCACTCCGGTGCGCACGGCGGCGCCCGCGGCCGTCAGGGCCTCGGCGACCAGTTCGCCGGCGAAGGGCTCCATCCTCGGCAGCAGCCCGGAGCCCCGGGCGAGGACGGTGACCTGAGACCCGAGGGCCTGCCAGGCGGTGGCCATCTCGCACGCCACGACGGAGCCGCCGACGATCAGCAGCCGGCCGGGCACCTGCCGGGCCGAGGTGGCCTCGCGGCTGGTCCACGCGCCCGCGCCGTGCAGCCCGGGGAGGTCCGGGAGGACGGGTTCCGTGCCGGTGGCGACGACCACGGCGTGCCGGGCGGACAGGACGTGGTGCACGCCCTCGGGGCTGGTCACGGCGACCTTGCGGATGCCGTAGAGCCGGCCGTGGCCCCGGTAGAGGTGCGCGCCGACGGAGTCGAGCCAGTCGACCTGGCCGCCGTCCTTCCAGTCGCCGGTCCAGTAGTCGCGGTGCGCGAACACCGCCTCGGCGTCGAGCGGCCCGGAGACGGCCTCGGCCAGGCCGGGCACCCGGCGGGCGTCGGCGCGGGCCAGGGCCGGGCGCAGCAGGGCCTTGCTGGGGATGCAGGCCCAGTACGAGCACTCCCCGCCGACGAGTTCGCTCTCCACCAGGGCCGTGGTCAGCCCGGCGGCGCGGGTCCGGTCGACGATGTTCTCGCCTGCCGGGCCCCCGCCGAGCACCACGACGTCGTACTCCACCGGTTCGGTCATGCCGCCCAGTGTCCCCGTGGGACCGGGGTCGCGTCCGGCAAGCTCAGCCCTCCGGCGTGCCGGGGGCGCCGCCCGGCTGCTCCCCCTGGGCCGCCTGCTGGGCGGAGATCTTCGCGCGGACCTCGTCCATGTCGAGGGCGCGGGCCTGGCCGATCAGGTCGGTGAGCGCGGCCTCCGGCAGGGCGCCGGGCTGGGCGAAGATGGCCACCTGGTCCCGGACGATCATCAGTGTGGGGATCGAGGTGATCTGGAAGGCCGCCGCCAGCTCCTGCTGGGCCTCGGTGTCCACCTTGGCGAACACCAGGTCGGGGTTGGCCTCCGCGGCCTTCTCGTAGACCGGTGCGAACGCGAGGCAGGGGCGGCACCAGCCCGCCCAGAAGTCGATCAGCACGAACGGGTTCTCGCTGACCGTCCGGTCGAAGTTCTCCTTGGTGAGCTCGACTGTAGCCACGGTTTCCTGCCTCCTGATCGCTGCATCGCTGCATCGCTCTGCGTGTCCTGCGTGTCCTGCGTGTCCTGCGTGTCCTGCGTGTCCTGCTTGAACGAACGGCCGGCCCGCGGCATTCCGCTCCCGGGCGGCGGTCCCTAGAAGGGGTGAGCGGGCGGGGTGCGGCGGACCGTGGTCCAGCGGAGTTCGGTGAAGGCGTCGAGGTTGGCCTCCCCGCCGAACCGGGCGCCCGTCCCGGAGACGCCGACCCCGCCGAAGGGGGCCACCGCCTCGTCGTTGACGGTCTGGTCGTTGACGTGCGCGATCCCGGTCGGTATCCGCTCGGCCAGCTCCAGCCCGTGGGCGGCGTCGCGGGTGACGATGCCCAGGGAGAGCCCGTACGGGCCGGCCGCGGCCAGCTCCACGGCCTCCTCCTCGGTGGTGAAGGAGCGTACGGGCGCCACCGGGCCGAAGACCTCCTCGGTGTAGGCGGGGGTGTCGTCGGAGACCGCGGCGAGGACGGTCGGCCGGTGGAAGAGGCCCTCGTGGGTGCCCCCGGCGACGAGTTTGGCGCCCCGCTCCACGCTCTCCTCGACCAGGCCCCGGACCCGCTCCAGCTGGGCCCCGTCGAGCAGCGGCCCGAGGTGGACGCGCTCGCGGTACGGATCCCCGACGGTGAGCGCGTCGGCGCGGGCGGCGAGCCGTTCCACGTACTCGTCGTAGAGCGAGGCGTGGACGAGGTGGCGCCCCGCGGTCATGCAGATCTGGCCCTGGTGGAAGAAGGACCCCCAGGAGGCCTGCGCGACGGCGGCCTCGACGTCGGCGTCGGCCAGTACGACGAGGGCCGAGTTGCCGCCCAACTCCAGGTGTGCGCGCTTGAGGTGACGGCCAGCCAGCTCACCGACGGACCGGCCCGCGGCGGTGGACCCGGTGAAGGAGACGACGCGTACGCGCGGGTCGGCCACGACGGCGGCGCCCGTACCGGCGCCGCCGGGCAGCACGTGCAGCAGCCCCGACGGGAGTCCGGCGGCGGCGAACACGGCGGCCAGGGCGAAGCCCCCGCAGACGGCGGTGCGCCGGTCCGGCTTGAGCAGAACCGCGTTGCCGAGGGCCAGGGCGGGCGCGACGGAGCGGATGGAGAGGATCAGCGGGGCGTTGAACGGCGCCACCACCCCGACCACCCCGGCCGGGACGCGGCGGGTGTAGGAGAGCCGAGGCGCCTCGCTGGGCAGCACCTGACCGGCGGGGCGCGAGGCCAGCGCGGCGGCCTCGTAGCACTCCTGGGCGGCGACGTGCAGTTCGAAGTCGGCCTTGCCGGGTATGGAACCCGACTCGCGGACCAGCCACTCCCGCAGCTCGTCGGCGTGCGCCGCGAACAGGTCCCCGGCCCGGCGCAGCACGGCCGCCCGCTCCGCGTGGGTGGCCCGCGCCCAGTCGCGCTGCGCGGCCTGGGCCCGTACGGCGGCCTCGGCGACGTCGGCGGGGGCGGCGAGGTCGAGCGTGGCGAGGGTGCGGCCGGTCGCGGGTTCGACGACCGGGGCCGTGCCGCCGGTGAGGGTGGGGCCGTCCTGCCAGAGGGTCGGGTCGAGCAGCGGCATGGCGCGGGGCCTCCGGAGGGGATGGGGTGGCACGGGGGCAGTGGCAGGCGCCATCGTGCCAGACCCCGCTCTCCGGATTCTGTTCAGTTATTGGGCAGTTGGGACGGCTCCCTGTCCGGAAACGATCGCTGGGCGGGTGGCCGGGTCAGCGTTCCAGGATCAGGGCGATGCCCTGGCCGACGCCGATGCACAGGGCGGCCATGCCGGTGCCGGAGCCCGCCGCCGCCAGCTGGTGGGCGACCGAGCCCGCCAGCCGGGCACCCGAGGCGCCGAGGGGGTGTCCGATCGCGATGGCGCCGCCGCGCGGGTTGACCACGGCGGGGTCCAGCTCGGGCCAGGCGGCCAGGCAGCCCAGGGCCTGGGCGGCGAAGGCCTCGTTCAGCTCGAGGGTGGTTAGGCCGGAGAGGTCGCGGCCGGCCTTGGCGAGCGCCCGCTGGACGGCGTCCACCGGGCCGAGGCCGAAGAGCTGCGGTTCGATGCCGGTGACGGCGGAGGCGCTGATCCGCGCGAGCGGCTCGCGGCCGGTGGCGGCGAGGCCCGCCTCGTCGGTGAGCAGGAGGGCGGCGGCGCCGTCGTTGAGGGGGGAGGCGTTGCCGGCCGTGACGGTGCCCGAACCGTCCGTCCGGAAGGCCGGCTTGAGGCGGGCGAGCGCCTCCGGGGTGGAGCCCTCGCGGATGCACTCGTCGCGCAGCAGGTCCACGCCGGGGTACGGGACCACCTCGTCGTCGTAGAGGCCCGCCGCCCAGGCCGCGGCGGCCTTGCGGTGGCTCTCCAGGGCGAAGGCGTCCTGGGCCTCGCGGGTGATGCCGTGCTTGTCGGCGATCAGCTCGGCGCCCTCGCCGAGGGAGCCGGCCCACTCCGCGGGCATGCGGGGGTTGGTCATCCGCCAGCCGAGGGTGGTCGACCACATCTGCTGGTGGCCGGCGGGGTGCGAGCGCTCGGGCTTCTGCACCACCCAGGGGGCGCGGGTCATCGACTCGACGCCGCCGGCGATGGCGACGGAGGCGTCGCCGAGGGCGATGGCGCGGGCCGCCTGGATCACGGCTTCGAGGCCGGAGCCGCAGAGGCGGTTGACGGTGACGCCGGGGACGGAGACGGGCAGCCCGGCCAGGAGCACGGCCATGCGGGCCACGTCGCGGTTGTCCTCGCCCGCGCCGTTGGCGTCGCCGAAGACGACGTCGTCGATGCGGGCGGGGTCGAGGTCGGGGGTCCGGTCGACGAGGGCGCGGACGACGTGCGCGGCGAGGTCGTCGGGGCGGACCCGGGCGAGGGCGCCGTCGAACTTGCCGATGGGGGTGCGGACGGCGTCGACGACGTAGACGTCGCGGACGGTGCGGATGCTCATGGGGGCTCTCCTGGGCGACTCCGTACGATCGGCGGCACGCCCCGGGCGCCGAGGTGGGCACCGGAACACACCACCGGGCACGCCCGGTGGGGCGCGCCCGCAGTCTCCGCCGCGGTGTCACTGCGTGTCAACGGTGAGCGGGTGGCGCGGGCGGGGGGTGGGGGCGCGGTGAGGCTCGGCCGAATCCAGCCCCGCCTGGGGGCACCTCCCAGCGGTAGCTGGGGGAGTTTGAGGCGCGGGGGTCTGGGGGCGGAGCCCCCGGGAGACGGCGCCCGGGCGTCCGGGGCGGCCG
>NZ_JBFBGN010000057.1:0-41352 GCF_040684675.1 Streptomyces sp. NPDC089915
CTCCGGGCTGTGGGGCGCCTGGAACGTGCTGGCCAAGGGCACCCTCGGGGTGGCCGCCTCGGTGCTCCTGGCAGCCGGGCGCCGGCTCCGACCTGGCCTCGCTGGCGGCGGGGTCTCAGACGCCGATGGCGACGCTGGGCTCGCCGGAGGCGACGCCGTCCTTCTCCATCTGCTCGGCGATCTTCAGCGCCTCTTCGATGAGGGTCTCCACGATCTTGGACTCGGGGACGGTCTTGATGACCTCGCCCTTGACGAAGATCTGGCCCTTGCCGTTGCCGGAGGCGACGCCGAGGTCGGCCTCGCGGGCCTCGCCCGGGCCGTTGACGACGCAGCCCATGACGGCGACGCGCAGCGGCACGGTCATGCCGTCGAGGCCCGCGGTGACCTCTTCGGCCAGCTTGTAGACGTCGACCTGTGCGCGGCCGCAGGAGGGGCAGGAGACGATCTCCAGGCGGCGCGGCTTGAGGTTCAGCGACTCCAGGATCTGGTTGCCGACCTTGACCTCCTCGACCGGCGGCGCGGAGAGGGAGACGCGGATGGTGTCGCCGATGCCCTCGGAGAGCAGCGCGCCGAAGGCGACGGCGGACTTGATGGTGCCCTGGAAGGCGGGGCCCGCCTCGGTGACGCCGAGGTGCAGCGGGTAGTCGCACTGGGCGGCGAGCTGGCGGTAGGCGTTGACCATGACGACCGGGTCGTTGTGCTTGACCGAGATCTTGATGTCGCCGAAGCCGTGCTCCTCGAAGAGGGAGGCCTCCCACAGCGCGGACTCGACGAGCGCCTCGGGGGTGGCCTTGCCGTACTTCTTCAGCAGCCGGGCGTCGAGGGAGCCGGCGTTGACGCCGATGCGGATCGGCGTGCCCGCGGCCTTGGCGGCGTGCGCGATCTCCTTGACCTTGTCGTCGAACTGCTTGATGTTGCCCGGGTTCACGCGGACGGCGGCGCAGCCGGCGTCGATCGCGGCGAACACGTACTTGGGCTGGAAGTGGATGTCGGCGATGACCGGGATCTGCGACTTCCTGGCGATCACGGCGAGCGCGTCGGCGTCGTCCTGCGTGGGGCAGGCGACTCGGACGATCTGGCAGCCGGACGCGGTCAGCTCGGCGATCTGCTGGAGCGTGGCACCGATGTCGGAGGTCCGGGTGGTGGTCATCGACTGCACCGAGACGGGTGCGTCGCCTCCGACGGCCACGGAACCGACCTGGATCTTGCGGCTGACCCTGCGGTCGGCAAGCTTCGTCGGCACGGACGGCATTCCGAGAGAGATGGCAGTCATCTGCTGTGCAACCCCAAGGTGTGGATCGAGGTCCCGAGATCGGCGGGCTCCAGGCCTTTGAGGTTACGCCAAAGCGCGCGTGCCCCTCGCATCCGAGGGGTCGGCGCCACCCGAACGTAGGGAGCCGGGCACGGTGTGTGCCCGGCTCCGGTGTCCGAGGTGGTACGGCCCGTCGGGCCTCCGCGGCCGGCCCGACTAGTTGATCTTGATCGGGTTGACCACGTCGGCGACGAGGACCAGCAGGGTGAAGCAGACGAAGACGCCCGCGACCACGTACGCGGCGGGCATCAGCTTGGCCACGTCGAAGGGGCCGGGGTCGGCGCGCCGGAAGACCTTCGCCACGGTGCGGCGGACGGACTCCCACAGCGCGCCGGCGATGTGGCCGCCGTCGAGCGGGAGCAGCGGGAGCATGTTGAACAGGAACAGCGAGAGGTTGAACCCGGCCAGCAGGTTGAGGAAGAAGACCAGCTGGTACTGGGCGGGGATGTCCAGGTTGAAGATCTGGCTGCTCACGCGGGCCGCGCCGACGACGCCCATCGGGCTGTCCTGCTTGCGCTCGGCACCGTTGAAGGCGGCGTTCCACAGGTCCGGGACCTTGCCGGGGAGGTCGACGAGGGACTGGACGCCGGCCTCCATCATCTCGCCCATGCGGCTGACGGACTGGCCGAAGGTCTGCGGGACGTAGCCGACGGCGGGGGCGAAGCCGAGGAAGCCGGCGGTGACGTACTGGTCCTTGACGTAGCGGCCGTCGGCGTCGGTCTTGGCGACCTTGTTCTCGATCAGGTTGGCGTGCAGGTCGAGGCGCTGCCCGGCCCGCTCGACGGTGATGGTCGCGGGGCCGGTGGTGGCGCGGATGTCCTTCTGGAGGACGGACCAGTCGCTCACCGGGCGGCCGTTGAAGGCGACGATCTTGTCCTCGGCCCGCAGCCCGGCGGCCTTGGCCGGGGCGGCCGGGTCGCCGGGGGCGCACTTGTCGCGCTTCTCGGTCTGCTGGATGACGCAGTCGGAGACCGAGCTCACGACGGTGGTCTGGGTGTTGAGCCCGAAGGTCATCAGGGTGGTGAGGAAGATCGCCACGGCCAGGACCAGGTTCATGAACGGTCCGGCGAACATCACGATGACGCGCTTCCACGGCCTGCGCGTGTAGAAGAGCCGGCTCTCGTCCCCGGGCTGGAGCTCCTCGTACGCGGCCGAGCGGGCGTCCTCGATCATCGACCGGAACGGCGAGGTCGAGCGCGCGGTGACCCTGCCGTCGTCCCCGGGCGGGAACATCCCGATCATGCGGATGTAGCCGCCCATCGGGATGGCCTTGATGCCGTACTCGGTCTCGCCCTTCCGGCGCGACCAGATGGTCGGCCCGAAGCCGACCATGTACTGGGGCACCCGGATGCCGAAGAGCTTGGCCGTGGAGAGGTGGCCGAGCTCGTGCCACGCGATGGAGACCAGCAGGCCGAACGCGAAGAGCACGACCCCGAGCACCGTCATCAAAGCCGTCATGCGCTCTCCTCCACGGCGGCCCCTGCCGCCAGCTCCCGGGCCCGGGCCCTGGCCCAGGTCTCCGCTTCGAGGACGTCCTGGACGGTGAGGGAAGTTCCCGACCGCGGCGTCCCGTGCTCATCGACCACTGCGGAGACCGTATCCATGATTGCTGTGAACGGCAGCCTGCCGGCCAGGAAGGCCTCGACGCACTCCTCGTTCGCGGCGTTGAAGACCGCGGGGGCGGTCCCGCCCAGGGTGCCCACGTGCCGGGCGAGCCCGACGGAGGGGAAGGCCTCGGTGTCCAGCGGGAAGAACTCCCAGGTGGAGGCCTTGGTCCAGTCGAAGGCGGGGGCCGCGTCGGGGACCCGCTGGGGCCAGCCGAGGCCGATCGCGATGGGGCCGCGCATGTCCGGCGGGGTGGCCTGGGCGAGGGTGGAGCCGTCCGAGAACTCGACCATGGAGTGGACGTACGACTGGGGGTGGACGACGACCTCGATGCGCTCGAAGGGGATGTCGTAGAGCAGGTGCGCCTCGATGACCTCCAGCCCCTTGTTGACCAGGGTGGCGGAGTTGATCGTGATGACCGGGCCCATGGCCCAGGTGGGGTGCGCGAGGGCGTCCTGGACGGTGACCTGCGCCAGCTCCGCGCGGGTGCGGCCGCGGAAGGGGCCGCCGGAGGCGGTGACGACCAGCTTGCGGACGTCGGCGCGGGTGCCGGCGGCCAGCGCCTGGAAGAGGGCCGCGTGCTCGGAGTCCACGGGGATGATCTGGCCGGGTGCGGCGAGGGCCTTGACCAGGGGGCCGCCGACGATCAGCGACTCCTTGTTGGCCAGGGCGAGGGTCCGGCCGGCGCGCAGCGCGGCGAGGGTGGGCGCGAGGCCGATGGAGCCGGTGATGCCGTTGAGGACGGTGTGGCAGGGCGAGGCGGCGAGGTCGGTCGCGGCGTCGGGCCCGGCGAGGATCTCGGGCAGCGGCTCGGAGGGCCCGTACGCGCTGCTCAGCGCCTCCTTCAGGGCCGGGACGGCGTCCTCGCGGGCGACGGCCACGGTCCGCACCCGCAGCTTGCGGGCCTGCTCGGCCAGCAGGGCGGTGCGGCCGCCCGCGGCGGACAGGGCGGTGACCCGGAAGCGGTCCGGGTTGCGCAGGGCGAGGTCGATGGCCTGGGTGCCGATGGACCCGGTCGACCCGAGGATGACGATGTCCCGGCGGCCGGCCGCGGCGTCGAAGAGGAGGTGCGGGTCGGCGAGGGGGGCTGGACTGTCGCTCATGCCCCCCATTGTTGCCTCTCCTCAGGGCCGGTTGGACACGGAGTCCCCGTCCGTGACCCGGGCGAGGAGTTCGGGCAGGGTGCCGGCGAAGCCGGGCAGGGCGCGGGCCGCGCGCCACCAGGCCTCCGCGTCGTCCCCGAGGGCCGCGTCGAAGAGCCGGTCGGCCTCCGCGCGGGCGGCGAGGACGGCGGCCGGCCGGTCGTGGCGGTCGGGGTGGCCGATGTCGCCGAGCCACTGGTCCTCGTCGAGCGCCCAGCAGGCCGGGACCTTGTGCCGGACGACGTCGGCGCCGGTGAGCAGGGAGCGGTCGAGGCAGTCGCGGACCCAGCGGACGTCCTCGGCGGCGGTGTCCATCGGCACGGCGAGGCTGACGAGGGCCAGTTCGCGCTCCCAGGCCCCGGCGGGCTCCGGGGGTGCGGTCTCCGGCGCGAGGTGGCGGACGGCCCGGGCCAGCGCCGGGTCGTGCCGTACGGCGCCGGGCGCGGCCGGGGCGCCGGCGGCCAGCGCGGCCGCCAGCTCGGGCAGGGTGCCGGGGAAGCCGGCGGCACGGCGGGGCAGTTCGGCCCAGAGCCGGGGGTCCTCGCCGAGCGGGCGGCGCAGGGCGCGGTGCACGGCCGACTGCATCTCGGCCTGCTCGGGCAGGCTCCAGCGCAGGCCCCGGGTGACGGGCAGGTGGCCGAGGAGCAGGGTGCGGGCGGCGGGGGCCACGTGGACGACGAGCTCGTCGCAGGTCAGCAGGCCCATGCGGACGGCGCGGACGGCGGGCCGGTACCAGTGGCGCCCGTACGTCCCCCCGGCGCGGGCGTCGAGCAGGGCGAGGCACGCGGTGCGGGGCAGGCCGCCCGCCAGCAGCAGCGCCTCGACGGCGCCGGGCGGCAGCGGGGCGCGGGCGTGCTCGCGCAGCAGCTCCCCGGGGTCGAGCGCGTGCGGCATGCGCAGGAGGGTGAGCGGGATCCGGGGGCGGCGGCCGTGGCGGCGCAGCAGGGCGGTCAGCTCCGCGGTGGTGAAGGGCCCGGGGCCGACGTCGGCCAGCAGTTCCGGGGAGGGCCCGGGGCGGGCGGCGTACCGGGCGGCGGCGGGCAGGCCGGGCAGCGGGCGGCCCACCACGTGCGGGTTGCGGGCGATGTAGTGCCGGTCGGCGTCGGTGCCGTCGCGCAGCAGCAGGGTGACGGCCGCGGCGGGCAGCCACTGGTCGCGGCACAGGTACTTGCGGACGGGGTCGTCGAGCCGGTCGAGGAGGGCGGCGACGACGTGGTGCGGTGCGTGGCGCAGCAGGTGCGCCACGCACCGGGCCAGCTCCCGGCTGGCCCGGTCCTCCTCGGCCGTCGGCATCGTCCTCGTCCGCCTCGCGCTCGTGCCCGTGCTCGTACATCCGTCCGAACAATGCCGATGATGGCAGGTCAGCGCAGCGGACGGTGAACGTTTTTCCGCGTGGACGGTCCCGGTTCGGCGTCGGCGATCCAGGGTCCGTCGCCGGAGGGGTCGAGGACCCCCTCCTCCAGCCAGGTGTAGGTGCCGGAGAGGACGCCCTTGACGACCTTGTTGTCGACGTCGTCGGTGTTGGCCCACAGCCGGCCGAAGAGCTCCTCGACGCGCAGCCTGGACTGCCGGCAGAAGGCGTCGGCCAGCTGGTAGGCCTCGCGGCCGTGGTCGCCGGTGGCGCGCAGGTGCTCGGCGCGCACGCAGGCCGCGCTCATCGCGAAGAGTTCGGCGCCGATGTCGACGATCCGCCCGAGGAAGCCCTGTTTGGTCTCCATGCGGCCCTGCCAGCGGGCCATGGCCATGAACATCGCACGAGCGAGTTTGCGCGCGCCGCGCTCGACGTAGCGCAGGTGGGTGGCGAGGTCGGGGTGGCCGGCCGGGTGGAACTCGCGGTAGGTGCCGGGCACCTGGCCGGGGCCGGTGGCGAGCTTGGGCAGCCAGCGGGCGTAGAAGCCGGCGGCGCGGGCGCCCGCCTTGGCCTTGTCGCCGAGGGCCTTGTCGGGGTCGATGAGGTCGCCCGCGACGGAGAGGTGGGCGTCGACGGCCTCGCGGGCGATCAGCAGGTGCATGATCTCGGTGGAGCCCTCGAAGATCCGGTTGATGCGCAGGTCGCGCAGCAGCTGCTCGGCGGGGACGGCCCTCTCGCCGCGCGCGGCCAGGGACTCGGCGGTCTCGAAGCCGCGGCCGCCGCGGATCTGGACCAGCTCGTCGGCCATCAGGCAGGCCATCTCGGAGCCGTAGAGCTTGGCGAGGGCGGCCTCGATGCGGATGTCGTTGCGGTCCTCGTCGGCCATCTGCGAGGCCAGGTCCACCACGGCCTCCAGGGCGAAGGTGGTGGCCGCGATGAAGGAGATCTTGGCGCCGACGGCCTCGTGCCGGGCGACCGGGCGGCCCCACTGCTCGCGGACCCCGGACCACTCGCGGGCGATCTTCAGGCACCACTTGCCGGCGCCGACGCACATGGCGGGCAGCGAGAGCCGTCCGGTGTTGAGGGTGGTCAGCGCGATCTTGAGGCCGGCGCCCTCGGAGCCGATCCGCTGGGAGGCGGGAACGCGGACGCGGTGGAAGCGGGTGACGCCGTTCTCCAGGCCGCGCAGGCCCATGAAGGCGTTGCGGTGCTCGACGGTGATGCCGGGCGAGTCGGCCTCCACGACGAAGGCGGTGATCCCGCCCCGGTGGCCCTCGCTCTTCGGCACCCGGGCCATGACCACGAGCAGGTCGGCGACCACCCCGTTGGTGGTCCACAGCTTCACCCCGTCGAGGACGTAGGAGTCGGGGTCCTCGGGGTCCGGGACGGCGGTGGTGGCCAGGCGCGCCGGGTCGGAGCCCACGTCGGGCTCGGTGAGCAGGAAGGCGCTGATCGCGGTGGTGGCGCAGCGGGGCAGGTAGGCGTCCTTCTGCTCCTTGGTGCCGAACATCTTCAGCGGCTGGGGCACGCCGATGGACTGGTGGGCGGAGAGCAGGGCGCCGATGGCCGGGCTGACGGAGCCGACGAGGGCGAGCGCCTTGTTGTAGTACACCTGGGTGAGGCCCAGGCCCCCGTACTCGGGGCTGATCTTCATGCCGAGGGCGCCGAGCTCCTTGAGCCCGCGCACGGTCTCGTCGGGGATCCGCGCATCGCGCTCGATGCGCTGCCCGTCGATCTCGTTCTCGCAGAACTCCCGCAGCCGGGCGAGGAAGGCCTCGCCGCGCCGGACGTCCTCGTCGGCGGGGAGCGGGTGGGGGTGGATCAGGTCGAGCCGGAAGCGGCCGAGGAAGAGCTCCTTGGCGAAGCTGGGTTTGCGCCAGTCCTGCTCCCGGGCCGCTTCCGCGACCTGCCGGGCCTCGCGCTCGGTCACCTTGGGCTGTACGGGCTGTGTTGCCGACATCCGGGTCCTCACCTCGCCGCATCGGGGGCTGCCGATCGGTTGCGTGTGAGTCGTACCCGTTTCGGGCGCCGGGGATTCGGGGGGCGCGGCAAAAGGGGGACGGCCGGAGCCCCCGCACAGTAGGCTCCGGCCGTCGGTCCATGACCGTACGAGTCGGTCAGATGTCGAGGCCCGTGAGGACCAGGACGCGCTCGTACGTGTAGTCGTCCATCGCGTAGCGGACGCCCTCGCGGCCCACGCCGGACTGCTTGACGCCGCCGTACGGCATCTGGTCGGCCCGGTACGAGGGGGCGTCGCCGATGATCACGCCGCCGACCTCGAGCTCGCGGTGGGCGCGGAAGGCGACCTGGACGTCGCGGGTGAAGACGCCGGTCTGGAGACCGAACTTCGAGTCGTTGACGGCGGCGAACGCCTCGTCGGTGTTCTCGACCCGGGTGATGGTCAGGACCGGGCCGAAGACCTCCTCGGTGGCGAGCTTGACGCCGGCCGGGATCTCGGCCAGGACGGTCGGCTCGACCGTGGCGCCGTCGCGCTTGCCGCCGGTGAGCAGCTTGGCGCCGGCGGAGACGGCCTCGTCCACCCAGGACTCGACGCGCTTGGCGGCGTCCTCGGAGACCAGCGGGCCGACGTCGGTGGCGTCGTCGGCGGGGTCGCCGGTGACCTGGGCCTGGACCTTCGCGACGACCTTCTCGACGAGGCGGTCGTAGACGGAGGCGTCGGCGATCACGCGCTGCACGGAGATGCAGGACTGGCCGGCCTGGTAGTTCGAGAAGGTCGCGATACGGGTCGCGGCCCAGTCGAGGTCGGCCTCGGAGGACCAGTCGGCGAGGACCACGGCCGCGGCGTTGCCGCCGAGCTCCAGGGTGCAGTGCTTGTGGGGCACCGACTGCTGGATGGCGTAGCCGACGGTGTCGGAGCCGGTGAAGGAGATGACCGGGAGGCGGTCGTCCTTGACCAGGGCCGGCATCTTGTCGTTGGCGACCGGCAGGACCGACCAGGAGCCGGCCGGGAGGTCGGTCTCGGCGAGCAGCTCGCCCAGGATCAGACCGGAGAGCGGGGTGGCCGGGGCCGGCTTCAGGATGATCGGCGCGCCGACGGCGATGGCCGGGGCCACCTTGTGGGCGCACAGGTTCAGCGGGAAGTTGAACGGCGCGATGCCGAGGACCGGGCCCTTGACGAAGCGGCGGGTCAGGGCCAGGCGGCCGACGCCGCCGGCGTCGGTGTCCAGGCGCTGGGCCTCTCCGCCGTTGAAGCGGCGGGCCTCTTCGGCGGCGAAACGGAACACGGACACCGCACGGCCGACCTCACCGCGCGCCCACTTGATCGGCTTGCCGTTCTCGGCGGAGATCAGCTGCGCGATCTCCTCGGTGCGCTCGGTGAGCCGCTTGGACACGTGGTCCAGGGCGGCGGCACGTACGTGGGCGGGGGTCGCGGAGAACTCCGCCGTCACGGCGTACGCCGCGGCCACGGCCTCTTCCACCTGGGCGTCGGTGGGCACGCTGACGGTGCCGACGAGACGGCCGTCCCACGGGTTGTGGACGTCGAAGCTGTCCTCGCCGGTGGCCTGGCGGCCGGCGAGCCAGAAGGCGTGGGTGGAAGTCATGCGAATCCCGGCCCTTCGGTGTGTGCGGTGGTCCTTGTCTCCACCAAGGTAGGTCGCCGCCGCGCGTTCGTCGTTTAGCCGCGTTGGAGCGGCGCCCCCGCGGCCTGCGCCGCTTTGTCACTGTTGCCCGTACGAGCCGCCGCCCGGGCCGGGCCCCCGGGGTCAGCGCTGGACCGGGCTGGCCTTCAGGGCGAGCCACAGCTCCATGCGGACGTCCGGGTCGTCCAGGGAGCGGCCGAGGATCTCCTCGACCCGCTTCATCCGGTACCGCAGGGTGTGCCGGTGCACCCCCAGGTCGGCGGCGGCCGCGTCCCACTGCCCGTGCCGGGTCAGCCACGCCTGGAGGGAGGCGACCAGATCGCCGCGCCCGGTCGCATCGTGCTCCCGCAGGGCCCGCAGCGTGCCCTCGGCGAAGGCCCGCACGGCCTCGTCGGCCAGCAGCGGCAGCACCGACCCCGCCGCGAGGTCCTCGTGCTCGACCAGCGGGCGCCCCCGCCGCCGGGCCACGGCCAGCGCCTGGTCGGCCTGCTTGAAGGCGGCGGCCACGCCCTCCGGTCCGGCCGGGGCCGACAGGCCCACGACCAGCTCGTCCGCCTCCGGCCCGGCCGTCTCCCGCCCGCGCCGGGACTCCAGCGCCTCCGCGTGGTCCGCGCACGCCTGCACCGCCGCTCCCCCGTCGGCCGCCAGCACCACCAGCCGCCCGGGCTCCGGCACCACCAGCAGCGCCTCCCCGCTGCGCGACGCGGCCGACTCCACCGCGTCGGCCAGCAGCGCCAGCCCCTCCGGCTGGGCCGTCCCCGCCAGCGCCGGCTCGGCGACGACGATCCGGAACGGCGCCTCCAGCAGGACCCCGTACAGGTCCCCGGCGACCGCCCGGGCGTGCTCGGCCTCCCCGTCCAGCAGCATCCGCAGCACGGCCGCGCCCAGCCGGGACTCGGCGTCGTGCAGGGAGCGCGAGCGCTCGGTGGTCAGGGTCAGCAGGGCGACGGCGGAGTGCACCGCGTACCGCTCGGCGGTGCCCAGCGGGGCCGCCGTACCCACGGCGAGGGCGCCGCGCGCACGCCGTCCGGTGCCCAGCGACTGGAGCTCGACGCGGTCCTCGGCGCCGCCCACCACCGCGCTCGCGGGCGCCGGCCGCTCGCGCAGCCGCTCCACGTCGGGGGTGAGCCGGGCGGCGCGCCGCGCGGCCCAGTCGGGGGCGGCGGCGACGACCGCGCCGGAGGTGTCGTACAGCGCGGCCCAGCCGTGTACGTGGGCCGCCAGCTTCGCCAGCAGGTCGGCGGGGCCGTCGGCGGACAGCGCGGCCCGGGTCAGCTCCCGCTGCGCCTCGAAGCCCGCCGTCACGGCCCGGTACTGGTCGGCCGCGAGGGCCGCCGAGACGGCCTTGCTGATGGCGAGGAACGGGGTGCGCCGGGGCACCTCCAGCAGCGGCAGGTCCTCCTCCCGGGCGGCCTGGACCAGCGCGTCGGGGACCGCGTCGTAGTTGACCCCGACGGCGAAGCCGATGCCGACGACCCCGGCGGCCGCGAGGCGCCGTACGTAGCGGCGCATCTCCTCAGGGTCCTCGGCGTCCAGCTTCATGGCGGTGACGAGCAGCAGCTCGCCGCCCTCCATGTAGGGGACGGGGTCGGCGAGCTCGCTGACGTGGGCCCAGCGCACGGGGGTGTCGAGGCGGCTCTCCCCCGCCCGGACGCTGAGCTTGAGCGCCGAGTGCTGGACGAGCGAGGCGAGGGTGAGCGGCATGGGTACCAGGGGCCTTTGGAGCGAGAGTGAGCGGGACGGGTGGATCGTTCTCACTCCGGAGCTTCCCCGTCCATCCCTTCGGGGTTTGCTCCATGTCGTATGAACGACCCCTTTCGATTCTGCCACCCCGTACGGGTCCGCTCAGCCCGTTCCGGCCAGCCGGAGCAGCAGCGGGGCCGCGCGCTCCCCGCGGACGGAGGTCAGCGAGAGCACCGCGCACCCGGGCGGTACGACGTGCGCCAGGTCGGAGGCGGACCAGAGCTCGCGCTCCACCTGGCGCACGGTGATCGCGTCGGTGGTGACGTCCTTGCCGGTGAGCAGCCTGCGCAGGGCGTGAACGGCCCGGGTACGCGCCTTGTCGGCGAAGACGGTCTGGTGGGTAATGTCTCGGGTCTCCACCCACTCGGTGCCCCAGGCCTCGGCGAACCGCTGCCCGTCCCAGGTGGTCACGCCGGAGAAGGCCATCCGGCAGCCGACCGCCCCGAGCAGCGGCGTCCGCAGGGCCTCCAGTACGTCGTCCAGTGAGCGCAGCGCGAGCAGCACCCCGGCGTTCGCCGAGCGCAGCCGCTGGAGGCCGCGGACGGTTTCAGGGGTCAGGGTGTGCGAGGCGTCGTCGAGGGCGAGGAAGGCGAACAGCGAGCGGTCGGCGCGGGCGGCGGCGGAGGCGTTGAACTGGGCGAGCAGTAGCCGGGCCAGCATCCGGGAAGCGTCGGCGTGCCCGCGCTCGGGGAGGTCCACCCGGACCCGGACGGGGTGTTCGAGGGCGCGCATCGAGAAGGGCCGCCCGCGTCCGGTGGTGTCGAAGAAGCCGGCGAAGGCGGGCCGGTCGAGCAGGGCGATCCGGTCGGCGAGGGCCGGGCCGGGGTCGCCGTGGGCCCCGTACTGGCGCTCGCGCGCGTCGAGCTCGCGGAGCATGGCCTGCTGGCCGGCGCCCTCCAGGGCCTGGCGCAGGGAGGTGACGGCGGTGGGCACCCCGTCGAGCAGCTCGCGCAGCTCGGGCACGGCGGGGAAGCGGCCGTGCGCCGCGCGGAACGGGCCGAGCAGCTGGGCGAGGGCGGTGGCGGCGCGGCGCACGTCGGTGCCGGGGACGTCGGCGACGAGGGCCTCGGCGAGGAGGGCGGCGGCCTCGTCGCAGTCGCCGGTGCCGCCGTAGAGGTCGAGGTCGTGGACGGAGTCGGGGTCGCCGACGCGGACGACGATGTCGTAGGAGGCGTCGGGGCCGAGCCGGGATCCGGCGGCGCCGACGACGATGACGGCGGCCTGGCCGGACAGCGCCTGGAGCGCGAGGGACTCGACGACGGGCCGCACGAGGCGGGCGGTCTTGCCGCTGCCGGAGGGGCCGACGGCGAGCAGGGAGGTCCCGAGCACGTCGGGGCCGAGGGCGAGGCCGGTGCCGCGGCGGGCGTGGGGGTTGCGTTCGCCGTCGTCGACGGTGCCGAGGAGCACCTGGCGGGCGAGGAGGTCGTGCCGGGCGGCGCGGACCGGCAGGTCGCGGTCGCCGGAGGGGTGCACGCAGGCGGCGGCACCCTTGGCCCGCACGGCGTCGGCGAAGGCCGACAGCCGGGCGGGCTCGGCCCGCACGGACTCCCAGGCACGCCGGATCCGCGCGTAGTCCACGTCGTTCATCCGCCCACCTTGCACCTCCCCCCCGAGCCTCTCGGCCACGTCCCGCAGTCCGGCCTCGCGCAGCTCGGGCCACATGACGGGATCAGTCGGCGATCCGGGCTCGGCCGGTCGCGGCGCTTCGGGCCGGGCACCACGGGTGGCGTGCGCGGCTGGTGCGGATGGCCGGCGCAGCGCGAACCACAGAAACGTCAGAACGATCACGACGGTGATGACCGTATCCGCCTGGCGCATGATGGAGTCGTTGCCGTTGACGTCGCCGTCAACGAGCGGCAGATACGGATACACGACGAGCCGCAGCGGAAGCGCCAGCTCTGCCACCAGCCAGACCGCGACCAGGCCACCGGCCGCGATGGCGCCCGTCCGGACCAGCTGGCCCCGCGCTACGACCAGGCGGCGCCAGGCTGTAGGCCACGCCCCCAGGCGCCCGAAGCCATAGAGCAGCGCTGCGTCGAAGAGGAGCTCGTAGAGCGGCTGGGCCACCTCGCCACCTGTCCCCCTGACAGGCGCCCCGGTGGGGGTCCACCAATTCCACTTATCGGGGGTCAGTTTGAGCGGTGCGCTCCAGAACGGCATGTAGCCGTTGCGCATCAGCGACCAGACGAGGACGCAGACGAGCCCCCAGATAGCGGCCCTCTTGAGCAGGAGACGGTCGGAAACCGTCTCCTGTCCCTCCTCATCACGCGGCACTCGACCGAAGGCCCACATCCCCGGGGCACCTGCGGGGCGCGGGGTGCGCAGCCAGTCCGCGAAGCCCTCGCCCGCGCCGTACCCGGATCCGGGGGCTGCGGCCGGCGCGTGTCTCGGTTTCGGCGGGGCCGCGGCGGGTGCGGCCGGGCGGGGGACGTGCCCCGCACGGGTCGCCTGTCCGTCGTAGGTGCCCTCGCTGTCCATGAACCCCTGCCCCCTGCCGTTCCCTGTAACGCCGCGGCGCTCAATCTAGTGCCCGGCCCGCCACTTGACCCCGCACCCGGGCGCGATCCGCCGACGACGTGCCGCGTCCTTCCTATGGCCGCCGAGGACAAGGACACGCGGGCACCACTCCCTAACGGAGCATGCCTTACCCCCTCCCCCGGGCCTAGCCTGCGGACAAAGACACAAGTGCGTCCGAAAACACCCCCCAGGGAGCCCTCTATGACCGCTGTCCCGCAGGAGCGCCGCATCGTCACCGCGATCCCCGGCCCCAAGTCGCAGGAGCTTCAGGCCCGCCGCCTTTCGACGGTGGCCGGCGGCGTGGGCTCCGTGCTCCCCGTCTTCACGGCGCGCGCAGGCGGCGGCATCATCGAGGACGTCGACGGCAACCGCCTGATCGACTTCGGCTCCGGCATCGCCGTGACCTCCGTCGGCGCCTCCGCCGAGGCCGTCGTGCGCCGCGCCTCCGCGCAGCTCGCCGACTTCACCCACACCTGCTTCATGGTCACCCCCTACGAGGGCTACGTCGAGGTCTGCGAGGCCCTCGCCGAGCTGACCCCCGGCACCCACGCCAAGAA
The DNA here is from genome assembly GCF_040684675.1 of Streptomyces sp. NPDC089915. Taxonomy (NCBI): domain Bacteria; kingdom Bacillati; phylum Actinomycetota; class Actinomycetes; order Kitasatosporales; family Streptomycetaceae; genus Streptomyces; species Streptomyces sp. NPDC089915. The sequence continues at coordinate 13,830 of NZ_JBFBGN010000057.1, forward strand.
GTCGGCCCTGTTCAACTCCGGCGCCGAGGCCGTCGAGAACGCCGTCAAGATCGCCCGCGCGTACACCAAGCGCCAGGCCGTCGTCGTCTTCGACCACGGCTACCACGGCCGTACGAACCTCACGATGGCGCTGACGGCGAAGAACATGCCGTACAAGCACGGCTTCGGTCCGTTCGCCCCCGAGGTCTACCGCGTCCCGGTCGCCTACGGCTACCGCTGGCCGACCGGTGCCGAGAACTGCGGCCCCGAGGCCGCCGCCCAGGCGATCGACCAGATCACCAAGCAGATCGGCGCCGAGAACGTCGCCGCGATCATCATCGAGCCGGTCCTCGGCGAGGGCGGCTTCATCGAGCCGGCCAAGGGCTTCCTGCCCTCGATCGTGAAGTTCGCCAACGAGAACGGCATCGTCTTCGTCGCCGACGAGATCCAGTCCGGCTTCTGCCGCACCGGCCAGTGGTTCGCGTGTGAGGACGAGGGCATCGTCCCGGACCTGATCACCACGGCCAAGGGCATCGCGGGCGGTCTGCCGCTCGCCGCCGTGACGGGCCGCGCCGAGATCATGGACGCCGCGCACGCGGGCGGCCTGGGCGGCACCTACGGCGGCAACCCGGTGGCCTGCGCCGGCGCGCTCGGCTCCATCGAGACCATGAAGGAGCTCGACCTCAACGCCAAGGCGAAGAACATCGAGTCCCTCATGAAGTCCCGCCTCTCCGCGATGCAGGAGAAGTACGACATCATCGGCGACATCCGCGGCCGCGGCGCCATGATCGCGATCGAGCTCGTCAAGGACCCGGCGTCCAAGACCCCGTTCCCGGAGGCGGCCGGCGCGCTCGCCAAGGCCTGCCACGCCGAGGGCCTCCTCGTCCTCACCTGCGGCACCTACGGCAACGTGCTCCGCTTCCTGCCGCCGCTGGTCATCAGCGACGAGCTGCTGAACGAGGGCCTGGACCTCATCGAGGCCGCCTTCGCGGCCATCGGTACGGACGTCTGAGCGAACCGCCGAACACGGGAGCCCACCGGTACCGCCGGTAACGGTCGGGCTCTGTGAAGAAGCTGTGGGGGGCCGATGACAAGAGGCCGTTCCTGCTGTCGGTCCCCCCTCGGCTGCCGTACGGTTTCTGCAGATGAGTGAGACAGACCGCTCCCGGGTCACCGGGAGCGCCACCGGTACCGGGCTTCCCCAGCGCCGTACTGGGCATGCGTTCGCGCACACTCTTCTCCGATCGGACGGCCGTCCGCCCCAAACCCCCCGGGGCGTACGGCAACCCGGTCCGGCCGGCCGTCCCGGAACCATCCCCCCTGTTCCGGGACGGCCGGCCTCTTCCTTCCCTCTCCTCCCCCTCCTGCTGACGGCCCTGTGCGCCGTCCTCTTCTCGCTGATCACCTGGCAGGTCCTCGCCGGGGGCCCGCTGCTGGCCCCGGACCGGGCACTGAGCCGCGCGCTGGTGCGGACCGTCCCCGACTCCGTCACGGAGCGCCTCGCGGACCTCGGGAACGTCCAGGTCGCCGTCCCCGTCCTCGTCCTGGCCATGGCGTACGCCGTCCGGCGCGGCCATCGCCTCGCCGCCCTGGCGGCCGGTGCGGCGATGGCCCTGGTGCCGGCGCTGATCGTGCCGCTCAAGGAGTGGACCGCCCGCCCGGGCCCCCTGGAGCCCTGGGCCGCCGGCTACTTCCCCTCGGGCCACACGGCCACGGCGCTGACGGCCTACACGGCCGCCGCCCTGCTCGTCACCCCGCACACCCGCCGCCGCTGGCCCCTGCCCGCCGCGGCCGCCTTGACGGCCCTGACCGCGGCGGGGCTGGTCCTGCGCGGGTTCCACTGGCCCCTGGACGTCCTGGCCAGCCTGCTGCTGTGCACGCCCCTGCTGCTGGGCGTGCGGTGGGCGGTCAGCCGAAGTACGCGTCGAAGTTCCGGCTGAACTCCCAGCCGCCGAAGCGGTCCCAGTTCACCGACCAGGTCATCAGGCCGCGCAGGCCGGGCCAGGTTCCGTGGGGCTGGTAGGTCCCGCAGTTCACCCGCTTGGTGAGGCAGTCCAGCGCCTTGTCCACCTCGGCCGGCGGGGTGTGCCCGTTGCCGGCGTTCGGGGTGGCCGGGAGGCCGATGGCGACCTGGTCCGGGCGCAGGGGCGGGAACACGCGGGAGGTGTCGCCCGCGACGGGGAAGCCGGTGAGCAGCATGTCGGTCATCGCGGTGTGGAAGTCGGCGCCGCCCATGGAGTGGTACTGGCCGTCGAGGCCCGTGATCGGGCCGGAGTTGTAGTCCTGCACGTGGAGCAGGGTGAGGTCGTCGCGCAGGGCGTGGATGACGGGGAGGTAGGCGCCGGCGCGGGGGTCCTGGCCGCCCCAGGGGCCGGATCCGTAGTACTGGTAGCCCAGTTGGACGAAGAAGGTCTCGGGGGCCATCGTCAGGACGAAGCCGGGGCCGTAGCGGGCCTTGAGGGTCCTGAGCGCGGCGATCAGGTTGACGATGGCGGGGGTGGTGGGGTTGCGGAAGTCGGTGTCGCCGGTGGCGAGGGAGAGGGAGTGGCCCTCGAAGTCGATGTCGACGCCGTCGAGCCCGTACTCGTCGATGATCTTCGAGACGGAGGAGACGAAGGCGTCGCGGGCGGCCGTGGTGGTGAGCTGGACCTGGCCGTTCTGGCCGCCGATGGAGATGAGCACCTTCTTGCCCGCCGCCCGTTTGGCCTGCACGGCCGCCTTGAACTCGGCGGGGGTCTCCACTCCGGGGCATTCGGAGACCGGGCAGAGCTGGAAGCGGATGTCGCCGGAGGTGGCGGAGGTCGGTTCGCCGAAGGCCAGGTCGATGACGTCCCAGGAGGCGGGGACGTCGGCCATGCGCAGGTAGCCGGAGCCGTTGGCGAAGCTGGTGTGGAGGTAGCCGACGAGGGCGTGGGCGGGCAGTGCGGGGCCGCCCGGGTCTCCGCCGCCGGGCGGTGTGGTGACGGTGGCCGGGGCGCTGAGGGGGGATTCCCCGGCGGCGCTCACGGCGCTGACCCGGAAGGTGTACGGGGTGGCGGGGGCGAGCCCGGTGACCGTGGCCGAGGGGGTGGTGACGGTCAGGGGGGCGGCGCCGTCGCGGCGGACGGTGTAGGAGGCGGCGCCGGCGGACGCCGTCCAGGTGAGGGCGACGGCGGTGGGTGAGGTGGCCGTCGCGGTCAGGCCGGTGGGGGCGGCCGGGGGCTGCGGCTGTCCGGGGCCGCCGGGGTCGGGGCCGACGAGGGTGACGTCGTCGGTGAGGTGGGCGGGCTGCCCGTACCAGCCGTGGGTGTAGACGGTGACGGTGGTGGTGGCGGGGCCGGTGCGGAAGCCCGTGGTGAGCTGTTTCCAGGCGCCGGGGGTCTGGGTCCAGGTGGAGACGTCGGTGGTGCCGGTGCCGCTCGCGCCGAGGTAGGCGTACGCGCCCTGCACCCAGGCGGTGAGGGTGTACGCGGAGTCCGGCTTGACGGTGACGGTCTGGGAGCAGCGGGCGTTGTCCTGGCCGGCCGGGGTGGCGCGGAGGGCGGAACCCCCGCCGTGGACGGGGGCGCCGACGACGGCTCCGCTGCCGGCGGAGCAGCTCCAGCCGTCGAGGCCCGATTCGAAGCCGCCGTTGCGGACGAGGTCGGCGTCGGCGGCCGCGGCGGGCGGGCCCGAGGCGAGGAAGGCGGCCGCGGCGAGGGCCGCGGCGGACAGGAGGGACAGGGCTCTGCGCACGACTGCCTCCGGATCGTGGGGGGTTGGAGGATCCGGGCCAACATGGTCCAGACCAATCCCCTTGTCAAGGCTTCGCGCACGACCGCCTCAGCCCTCCCCCGCCAGGGCCCTGGCCGCGGCCTCGTGCAGCGCGAGCTCCAGCAGCACCGGGTCGGTGAGGGTGCCCCGGCCGTCGGGGAGTTCGAGCCAGCGCGGACCGCCCGCGGCCCGGCCGGGGTACGGGACCGCGATCCAGCTCCCGCGCCCCGCGCCCCGTACGCCGGTGCCGATCCAGTGGGAGGCGGTGCCCGCCGGGACGAAGAAGCCCAGGCGGGCCGTGCCGGCGGCGGCGAGCACCGGGCCGGGCGGGGCCGCCAGCCGGCGCAGCACGCCGAGGGCGGCCCCGCCCAGCTCCCCCGGGGTGATCAGCAGGTCCCAGTGCACGCCGGCCGGCAGGAGGGCGACCCCGAGGGGGCTGCGCTCCCATTCCCACCGGCAGGCGTCGGGGTCCGGCGCCGCCGCCGCCAGCCACTCCACTGCCGTCCTGGTCCCCGGGAACGCCATCGCCCGGCCTCCGTTCGTCTCGTGAGGTGAGGGTGTCTCACCGGGAGAGAGCGGGGCCGGGCGGTGCTATGACGCGGGTCGGGTTGCTCCATGGGGGTGAAGCGGGGCACGGCCCCGGCGCGGGAGTGCGCCGGGGTGCGCCCTTCGGCGGTCTCAGCTGTCGAAGCCGAGGCCGAGGCGGTCCAGCGTCTTCAGCCACAGGTTGCGGTGGCCGCCCCGGGCGTCGGCGCGGGCCAGCGACCACTTGGTGAGGGCGATCCCGGTCCAGGCCAGGGGCTCGGGCGGGAACGGCATCGGCTTGGACTTGACCATCTCCAGCCGGGTGCGCTCGGTGGAGAGCCCGTCCAGCAGGTCCAGCATCACGTCCGCGCCGAAGCGGGTGGCGCCCACCCCGAGCCCGGTGTAGCCGGCGGCGTAGGCGACCCGGCCGGAGTGCGCGGTGCCGAAGAACGCCGAGAAGCGGGAGCAGGTGTCGATGGCCCCGCCCCAGGCGTGGCTGAAGCGCAGCCCCTCCAGCTGCGGGAAGGCGGTGAAGAAGTGCTCGGCGAGCTTGAGGTAGGTCTCCGGGCGGTGGTCGTACTCCGAGTCGAGCTTGCCCCGGTAGGGGTAGATCGCGTCGTAGCCGCCCCACAGGATGCGGTTGTCCTTGGTGATGCGGAAGTAGTGGAACTGGTTGGCGCTGTCGCCGAGCCCGGGCCGGTTCTTCCAGCCGACGGAGGCCAGCTGCTCCTCCGTCAGCGGCTCGGTCATCAGCGCGTAGTCGTAGACCGGGACGGTGAACGGGCGGATGCGCTTGACCAGCGACGGGAAGATGTTGGTGCCCAGGGCGACCCGGCGGGCCAGGATCGTCCCGTACGGGGTCTCCACCGTCATCCCGGCGCCGGCCCGGGCCATCCTCAGGCCGCGGGTGTTCTCGTAGATCCGCACGCCCTGCTCCAGGCAGGCCCGCTTCAGGCCCCAGGCCAGCTTGGCGGGGTTGAGCATGGCGACGCCCTCGCGGTCCCACAGGCCCGCGAGGAAGGTCGGGGAGTCGACCTCCGCGCGCAGGGCCTCGCCCTCCAGCCATTCGGAGCCGTCCGCGAGGCCCAGCTTGCGGGCCTCCTCGTACAGTTCGCGCAGCTCCTCGACCTGGTGCGGCTCGGTGGCCACGTCGATCTCGCCGGTGCGCTCGAAGTCGCAGTCGATCCCGTAGCGGGCGACCGCCTCCTCGATGGCGTCGAGGTTGCGGGCGCCGAGCTCCTCCAGCTTGGCGAGCTCACCGGGCCAGCGGGCCAGGCCGTTGGCGAAGCCGTGGGTGAGGGAGGCCGCGCAGAAACCGCCGTTGCGGCCGGAGGCGGCCCAGCCCGCCTCCTTGCTCTCGATCAGGACGACGTCGCGGCCGGGGTCGCGCTCCTTGGCGAGCAGCGCGGTCCACAGCCCGCTGTAGCCGGCACCGATGACGAGCAGGTCGCACTTCTCGTCGGAGGTGAGGGCCGGCTGCGGGTCGGGGCGGCCGGGGTCGTCCAGCCAGTACGAGACCGGCTTCGCTTCGGAAAGGGATTTCGCAACACTACGCATGGCGACTGGGGCCATGGCTTCCAACTCCCTACAGGGGTCTACTTCGGTTGTGCCTTCTTGCGGCGGTTGCCGACCCACTGGCCGGCGAGGACCACCAGCACCGCGATGACGAACATCGCCGTGCCGATGACGTTGATCTGGACGGGCGTACCGCGCTGGGCCGATCCCCACACGAACATGGGGAAGGTGACGGTGTTGCCCGAGTTGAAGTTGGTGATGATGAAGTCGTCGAACGAGAGCGCGAAGGAGAGCAGCGCGCCCGCCGCGATTCCGGGGGCCGCGATCGGCAGGGTGACGCGCAGGAAGGTCTGCACGGGCCCCGCGTAGAGGTCGCGCGCGGCCTCCTCCAGCCTCGGGTCCATCGACAGGACGCGCGCCTTGACGGCGGCGACCACGAAGCTGAGGCAGAACATCACGTGGGCGATCAGGATCGTCCAGAAGCCCAGCTGGATGCCCATGTTGAGGAAGAGGGCGAGCAGCGAGGCGGCCATCACGATCTCGGGCATGGCCATGGGCAGGAAGATCAGCGAGTTGACCGCCCCCCGCGCGCGGAACCGGTAGCGCACCAGCGCGAAGGCTATGGCGGTGCCGAGGACCGTGGCGCCGATGGTGGCCCACAGGGCGATCTGGAGGGAGAGCGCGAGGGAGCCGCACATGTCGGCGACCCCGCAGGGGTCCTTCCAGGCGTCGAGGGAGAACTCCTGCCAGGCGTAGTTGAAGCGCCCGGTGGGGTTGTTGAAGGAGAACACCGTCACGACGACGTTCGGCAGGATCAGGTACGCGAGCGTGCCGAGGCCCGCGATGACGACGAGATTGCGGCGGAGCCAACGCATCAGACCAGGTCCTCCGTTCCCGCTCGGCGGATGTAGACGGTGACCATGATCAGCACGATGGCCATGAGGATGAACGACAGCGCGGCCGCCGTCGGGTAATCGAGGATCCGCAGGTACTGCGACTGGATGACGTTGCCGATCATCCGGGTGTCCGTGGAGCCGAGCAGCTCCGCGTTGACGTAGTCGCCGCTGGCGGGGATGAAGGTCAGCAGGGTCCCGGAGACCACGCCCGGCATCGAGAGCGGGAAGGTCACCTTGCGGAACACCGTGGCGGGAGTGGCGTACAGGTCGCCGGCGGCCTCGTGGAGGCGGGTGTCGATGCGCTCCAGCGAGGTGTAGAGCGGCAGGATCATGAAGGGCAGGAAGTTGTACGTCAGACCGCAGACGACCGCGAGCGGCGTGGCCAGCACGCGGCTGCCCTCGGTCATGCCGAGCCAGCTGGTGACGTCCAGGAACCCGATCTTGTCGAGGACTCCGACGACGGGGCCCCCGTCGGCCAGGATCGTCTTCCAGGCCAGGGTGCGGATCAGGAAGCTGGTGAAGAACGGGGCGATGACGAGGACCAGCAGGAGGTTGCGCCAGCGGCCCGCCTTGAAGGCGATCAGGTAGGCCAGCGGGTAGCCCAGCAGCAGGCACAGGACGGTGGCGGTGCCGGCGTAGAGGAGCGAGCGCAGGAACTGCGGGAGGTACTCGGAGAAGGCGTCCCAGTAGGTCTGGAAGTGCCAGGTGACCTTGAAGCCCTCTTCGAGGGAGCCGGTCTGCACCGAGGTGGAGGCCTGGTAGATCATCGGCAGCACGAAGAAGACGAGCAGCCAGACGATGCCGGGGAGCAGCAGCCAGTACGGGATCAGGCGCTTCTTCAGCGAGGCCCGGTGGACCGGGGGCTCGGCCGGGGTCTCGGCCCGCGGGGGCGCGGCGGTGGCGGTCACGCGCTCTCCTCGACGGTCTCGATGCCCGCCTCTATGTCCTGGGCGGCGTCCAGGCCGAAGGTGTGCTCGGGGTTCCAGTGCAGGACGACCTCGGCGCCGGGGACCAGGCGGGCGTCGCGCTCGATGTTCTGGACGTAGACCTCCAGCTCGGGGCAGACCGGGCTGTCGATCACGTACTGGGTGGAGACTCCGATGAAGGAGGAGTCGGCGATCCGGCCCGTGATCCTGTTGCGGCCTGCCGCGATCGTGTGCTCCTCCTCGGCCGCGACCAGGGAGATCTTCTCGGGACGCACGCCGACCAGCAGCTTTCCGCCGGTGCGGGGCGTGGTCGAACATCGGGCGGCGGGCAGCCGGAGTACGGCGCCGGAGGCGGCCACGGTGACGTCCTCGCCGGCGGACTCCACGGAGGCCTCGATCAGGTTGGAGGTGCCGAGGAAGTTCGCGACGAAGGTGGTGCGCGGGTTCTCGTAGAGCTCGGCGGGGGCGCCCAGCTGCTCGACGCGGCCGCCGTTCATCACCGCGACGGTGTCGGCCATCGTCATGGCCTCCTCCTGGTCGTGGGTGACGTGCACGAAGGTGATGCCGACCTCGGTCTGGATCCGCTTGAGCTCCAGCTGCATCTGGCGGCGCAGCTTGAGGTCGAGGGCGCCGAGGGGTTCGTCGAGCAGGAGGACCTGGGGGTGGTTGATGAGGGCGCGGGCGACGGCCACGCGCTGCTGCTGTCCGCCGGAGAGCTGGTGGGGCTTCTTGCGGGCGTGCTCGCCGAGCTGGACCAGGTCGATCATGTCGTCGACCTGCTTCTTGACCGACTTGATGCCGCGCCGGCGCAGGCCGAAGGCGATGTTCTCGAAGATGTCCATGTGCGGGAACAGCGCGTAGCTCTGGAAGACGGTGTTCACCGGGCGCTTGTAGGGCGGCAGGTGGGTGACCTCGCGCTCGCCCAGGCTGATGGTGCCGGTGGAGGGCTCCTCCAGGCCGGCGATCATGCGCAGGGTGGTGGTCTTCCCGCAGCCCGAGGCGCCGAGCAGGGCGAAGAAGGAGCCCTGGGGGATGGTGAGGTCCAGCGGGTGCACGGCGGTGAAGGAGCCGTAGTGCTTGCTGATCCCGGCGAGGCGGACGTCGCCGCTCGCGGTGGTGTCGGTCATGGGCCTGGGCCTTCGGTGGTGTGTCGTGGGAGGGGGGCGGGGCGCGGTGGAGGGCCGGCGGGGGGGCCGGTCAGGCGCCGATGAGCTTCGCGAACTTCTCCTCGAACGCCGTCTCTTCCTCGCTGCTGAGGGAGCGGAAGGCGCGGGCCTTGGCGGCCATCTCCTTGTCCGGGACGATCAGCGGGTTGTCCGCGAGTTCCGGCTTGATCTTCGCCAGCTCGTCCTTCACCCCGTCGACCGGGCAGACGTAGCTGATGAACGCCGCCAGCCGTGCGGCCACGGCGGGCTCGTAGTAGTAGTCGATGAGCTTCTCGGCGTTGGCCTTGTGCCGGGCCTGGGCGGGGACCAGCAGGTTGTCGCTGGAGGTGATGTATCCGGCGGCCGGGATCGCGTACTTGATGTCGGGGTTCCCGGCCTGGAGCTGGATGACGTCGCCGGCCCAGGCGAGGCAGGCCGCGATGTCGCCCTTGTCGAGGTCGGCGGTGTAGTCGTTGCCGGTGAAGCGGCGGATCTGCTGGGAGTCGACGCCCTTCTGGAGGCGGCCGATGGCGGCGTCGTAGTCCGCGGCGGTGAACTTCGCCGGGTCCTTGCCCTGGTCGAGGAGGGTCATGCCGACGGTGTCGCGCATCTCGGTGAGGAAGCCGACGCGGCCCTTGAGGGTGGGGTCGTCGAGCAGCTGGGTGACGGAGTCGACCTTCCTGCCGCCGGTGGCCTTGGCGTTGTAGGCGATGACGGTGTCGATGCCGGTCCAGGGGTAGCTGTGGGAGCGGCCCGGGTCCCAGTCGGGGTTGCGGAACTGGGGGATCAGGTTGGCGTAGGCGTTGGGCAGGTGGGCGGGGTCCAGCTTCTGCGCCCAGCCGAGGCGGATGATGCGGGCGGCGAGCCAGTCCGTGACGACGATCAGGTCGCGGCCGGTGTCCTGGCCGGCCGCGAGCTGGGGGCGGATCTTGCCGAAGAACTCGACGTTGTCGTTGATGTCCTCGGTGTACTTGACCTCGATGCCGGTGCGCTTGGTGAACGCCTCCAGCGTCGGACGGGACTTCTCGTCGTCGCTCGTGTCCATGTACTCGGTCCAGTTGGAGAAGTTGATCTCCTTCTCCCGGTCCGAGTGGTCGTCCGAGGCCGCCGCCTGGCCGCCCTCGCGCTTGGCGGGCGGGATTCCGCAGGCGGTGAGGGCGGCGAGGCCGCCCAGGGTGAGCGCCCCGGCTCCGGAGGCGCGCAGCAGCGAGCGGCGGGTGAGGGCGCCGCGGCCACTGGTGAGGCTGCGCCGCATCGCGGCGAGTTGCGCCGCCGACAGGCGGTCGGGCTCGAACTGCTCCATGCGCGTTGCCCTTTCGGGAGGGAGGGCCGCTGGTCAGGCGGCGCTTTGACTATCGGTCCCCGAAGATCGTGCGGTGCCAGTCCTTGGCGGCCACCGCGGTGTTGTCGTACATCACGTGCTTGACCTGCGTGTATTCCTCGAAAGAGTAAGAGCTCATGTCCTTTCCGAAGCCACTGGCCTTGTAGCCCCCGTGCGGCATCTCGCTGATGATCGGGATGTGGTCGTTGACCCAGACGCAGCCGGCCTTGAGCTCCCGGGTGGCCCGGCCGGCCCGGTAGAGGTCCCGGGTCCAGGCGGAGGCGGCGAGGCCGTACGGGGTGTCGTTGGCCAGGGCCAGGCCCTCGTCGTCGGTGTCGAAGGGCAGGGCGACGAGGACCGGGCCGAAGATCTCGGACTGGACGACCTCGCTGTCCTGGGCGGCGCCGGTGATCAGGGTGGGCCGGTAGTAGGCGCCCTCGGCGAGACCGCGTTCTTCTTCCCTGGCGCCGGGGATCTCGCCACCGGAGACGACGGTGGCGTAGCCGCGGGCGCGCTCGACGAAGGCGGCGACGCGGTCGCGCTGGGCGTGCGAGACCAGGGGGCCGAGGTCGGTGGTGGGGGCGAAGGGGTCGCCGAGGCGGACGGTCTCCATCAGCTCGGCGACGCGGGCGGTGAAGGCCTCGAACAGGGGGCGCTGGACGTAGGCGCGGGTGGCGGCGGTGCAGTCCTGGCCGGTGTTGATGAGGGAGGCGGCCACGGCGCCGTGGGCGGCGGCCTCCACGTCGGCGTCGTCGAAGACCACGAAGGGGGCCTTGCCGCCGAGCTCCAGGTGGAGCCGCTTGACGGTGGCGGTGGCGATCTCGGCGACCCGCTTGCCGACGGCGGTGGAGCCGGTGAAGGAGGTCATGACCACGTCGGGGTGGCCGACCAGGTGCTCGCCCGCGTCGCGGCCGGCACCGGTGACGATGTTGATCACCCCGTCGGGGATCCCCGCCTCCTTGGCCGCCTGGGCGAACATCAGGGAGGTCAGCGGGGTCAGCTCGGCCGGCTTGAGGACGATGGTGTTGCCCGCCGCGACGGCCGGGAGGATCTTCCAGGCGGCCATCTGGAGGGGGTAGTTCCAGGGGGCGATGGAGCCGACGACCCCGATGGCCTCGCGGCGTACGTAGGAGGTGTGGTCGCCGGAGTACTCGCCGGCCGCCTGGCCCTGGAGGTGGCGGGCGGCGCCCGCGAAGAAGGCCGTGTTGTCGATGGTCCCGGGGACGTCGAACCCGGTGGTCAGCTTGAGCGGCTTGCCGCACTGGAGGGACTCCGCGTACGCGAAGTCCTCCGCCTGCTCGGCCAGGACGGCGGCCAGCCGGTGCAGGGCGTCCGACCGCTCGCCCGGGGTGGCGGCCGACCAGGCCGGGAAGGCCCGCTTGGCGGCGGCGACGGCCGCGTCCACGTCGGCCGGGCCGGCCAGCTCGTAGGTGAGGACCTCCTGGCCGGTGGCGGGGTCGACGACGGTGTGCGACCGTCCCGAGGTACCGGCCAGGAGCCGGCCGTCGATGTACTGCGCGCCGTCTGCGAAGCGGTCCTTGACCTGGAAGCGGTTACCCATCACGCTCTCACGCTCTCCGTAGCTACAGCTCGAATTGAGTGCCGATCCTGACAGAGGGCTCTTCCCCCGCCAAGTGATTCCGTTGTTGCCTTTTGATTACGCGACGGAATCGGTCGACCATGTGTCGAGGCGCGCCGCAAATCCCGTACGAAGTGTCAGTGGTGGCTGGCAGACTCGCGTGCATGGAGAAGATCGAGGCCCTGATCGGGCAGGTCAGCCGTGGTGAGCGGGTGAAGTTCCTGCCCTTCTGGGGGCACCGGCCCAGACCGGACGGCAGCCTGGGCCCGAGCTGCCTGAGCCAGTGGTGGCCGTCTCCCTTCACTGTGGGTGACGTCCGGTACGCGACGGCCGAGCACTGGATGATGGCCGGGAAGGCCCGCCTGTTCGGGGATGCGGAGGCCGGGCGGGCCGCGCTGGAGGCGCGGACTCCGGCCGAGGCGAAGAAGGCCGGGCGACTGGTGCGCGGGTTCGATGACGCGGTGTGGGAGCGGGAGCGGTTCGCGCTGGTCGTCGAGGGCAGCGTGCACAAGTTCGGCTCCGACCCGGCGCTGCGCTCCTACCTGCTGGGTACGGGGGCGCGGGTGCTGGTGGAGGCGAGCCCGGTGGACCGGATCTGGGGCGTCGGGCTGCCCCCCGACGACGACCGCGTCCTGGACCCGGCGCGCTGGCGCGGGCTGAACCTGCTGGGCTTCGCCCTGATGGAGGCCCGTGCCCGGCTGCGCGAGGAGGCGGCCTGAGCCCCCGTTAAATACGTGGCGGGCCCCGCGGGCGGGCCCTAACGTCATGGGTGTCCAGGTGCGAAGGCGAGACCTACTGCGACTACTAATCGGGCGGTCGCGGGTTCGAGTCCCGCCACCGGCACTCATGCCGGTGTAGCTCAGTTGGCAGAGCACCATGTGGTTTCGCCGGCCTCGATCTCTGGACACCTACTTCGTCACGCACCTCCCGGTGCGCCCGGCGACGGCTACTTCTCGCAGAAACCACGCCGCCGCCCCATCTGATCTCGGGAGGCCCGCGTGGGGGATGCCCGGTGCGCAGGCGGCGGTTACTTCCGGGACCCGGAGGTCGTGGGTTCGAATCCCACCCGGCCCGACACCCGCGAGGGCGACGGCCGGTGGAGCAGCTTGGTGGCTCGCCGGGCAAAAGCACCGTCTCCGACTCCGATCTCGGGCATCCCCCACCCGGCACACCTCCCCCGCTCTTCGTCCTGGATTCGGGGGGATTCACATGGCCCGCTTCAACCTGCGCGCGTCCAAAACCGCGACCGCGCCCGCCTCGCCCGTGCGCTCCACGGGCCGCCGCGCCGCCAACCACCAGGGCGGCCCCGGCTTCGTCCGCGACGCCCGCTCCGAGCTGTTCCTGCTGGCCGTGGCCAACTTCGTCACGCAGGACACCGCCTACGAGTCCGGCGGGGACCGCGACGACCGCTTCAGCGCGCTGGTGCGCCGGCTCGCCGTCGAGGACCCCGAGTGGACCGCCGGCCTGCTGCGCTGGCTGCGCCGCGACGGCGGTATGCGGACGGCCTCCCTCGTCGGCGCCGCCGAGTACGTCAGGGCGCGCCTCGAAGCCGGCTCCGCCGACGGGCCCTCCAACCGGCAGGTCGTGGACTCCGTGCTGCTGCGCGCCGACGAGCCCGGCGAACTCCTGGCCTACTGGACGGCGGCCTACGGGCGGAACGTGCCCAAGCCCGTGAAGCGCGGCATCGCCGACGCCGTGCGCCGGCTCTACTCCGGTACCTCGCTGCTGAAGTACGACACCGCGTCCAAGGGCTACCGCTTCGGCGACGTCCTGAACCTGGTGCACGCCTCGCCCGACCCGGCCAAGCCCTGGCAGGGCGAGCTGTTCCGGTACGCCCTCGACCGGCGCCACCACCCGGAGACCGCCGAGGTCCCCGCCGGCAACCGCACCCTGACCGCCCACCGGGAGCTGATGGAGCTCCCGGTCGAGCGGCGCCGGGCCGTGGTGACCGCGAAGGACGGGGCCGAGCGGCTCGCGGAGGCGGGAATGACGTGGGAGGCGCTGGCCGGCTGGCTCCAGGGGCCGATGGACGCGGCGGCCTGGGAGGCGGTCATCCCGTCCATGGGGGCGATGGCCCTGCTGCGGAACCTGCGCAACTTCGACCAGGCCGGGGTGTCGGACGCGGTCGCGGAGCAGGTCGCGGCGAAGGTGTCGGATCCCGAGTCGGTCGCCCGGTCGCGGCAGTTCCCGTTCCGCTACCTGGCCGCGTACCAGCACGCGCCCTCGCTGCGCTGGTCGTACCCGCTGGAGAAGGCGCTGGGGCACTCGCTGGCCAACGTCCCGCAGCTGTCCGGGCGGACGCTGGTCCTGGTCGACCGCTCCGGGTCGATGTGGTGTCCGCTGTCGGCCCGGTCGCAGCTCAACCGGGCCGACGCGGCGGCCGTCTTCGGCGCGGCGCTCGCGCTGAGGGCCGAGCGGGCGGACCTCGTGCAGTTCGGGACCGACAGCAAGGAGGTCGCGTACCGGCGGGGCGAGTCGGTGCTCAAGGTGCTGGAGCGGTTCGAGAGCCTCGGCGGGACGAACACCACGGAGGCCGTGCGCCGACACTACCGGGGCCACGACCGGGTCCTGATCGTCACGGACGAGCAGGCCGCCTACCACTACGGCGGCGACCCGACGGCCCTGGTGCCGGCGTCGGTCCCCGTCTACACCTGGAACCTCGCCGGGTACCGGGTGGGCCACGCGCCGTCCGGCGCGGCGAACCGGCACACCTTCGGCGGGCTCACGGACGCGGCGTTCCGGATGGTCTCCCTGATCGAGGGCGGGCTGGACGCCGACTGGCCCTGGGCCCGGTAGGGCGGCGGACGGCGGAGGGCCGGCCGCGGTCGTCCTCCGCCCGCGGCCGGCCCTCCGCCGTGTCCGTGCCCGCGGGGTCAGACCCGCTCGCGGACCTGCGTGTTCGAGTGGGAGTCGCCGCCCGGGGTCTCGTTCAGGGTGTCCGCCATGAACCCGGCGAAGATGACCGCCACCATCAGGGCGCCGAGCACGATGCCGATCCCGCCCAGGATGATGCCGGCCAGGGCCATGCCTCCGTTGGTGGCCTCGCCCCGGCCGGCCTTGCCGCGGCCGAGCACGCCGAAGACCACCGCGGCTATGCCCAGCGCGATCGCGAAGAAGCTCGCGAGGCAGCCGACGACCGCGAGGATGCCGAGGACCAGGGCGGTGACGCCGAAGCCGTTGCTGGGGCCGGGTCCGTACGCCTGGTACCCGGTGTAGCCCGGGTAGCCGGGGTAGCCGGGCGCGGGCGGGTAGCCGGGCGTGCCCGGGTAGCCCGGGGTCTGGTAGCCCGCGGGGGCCTGGTGGCCGGGAGGGGCCTGGTAGCCGGGGTAGCCGTATCCGGGCTGGCCGGGCGGCTGGGCGGGGGCCGGGCCGGGCTGCCCGTACCCGCCCTGGGCGGGGTATCCGTAAGCGGGGCCGGGTATCGGCGGCGCGGGCGCGGGGCCCGGACCGGGCGCGGTCACCGGCGGCGTGCCGTCGGGCCCCGGCATGCCCACGACGGTCTGCTGGTCGTGCACGGACGGTCCGCCCGGGGTCGCGGGTGCCTGGTGCGGGGCGCCGCCCGGCGCGGCCTGCCCCTCGGGCGGCGCCCACGGGTCCTTCGGCTCAGGGCTCTGGTCGGTCATACGGCGCCCCCCTCTCGTACAGCCATGCTAAGCGCTGCCACCGACAGGGCCGGGCCTGCCTACGATGAAGCACACCTGCCCGCACCAGCGTCCCACCGGAGGCACCATGTCCGACCTGCACCCCTTCATCGCGGGGCTGCCCAAGGCCGAACTCCACGTCCACCACGTCGGCTCGGCGTCCCCGCGCATCGTCGCCGAACTCGCCTCCCGCCACCCCGACTCGAAGGTCCCCACCGACCCCGAGGCGTTGGCCGACTACTTCACCTTCACGGACTTCGCCCACTTCATCGAGGTCTACCTGTCGGTCGTCGACCTGGTCCGCACCCCCGACGACGTCCGGACGCTGACCTTCGAGGTCGCCCGTGACATGGCCCGGCAGAACATCCGCTACGCCGAACTGACCATCACCCCCTACTCCTCCACCCGTCGCGGCATCGACGAGCACGCCTTCATGGAGGCCATCGAGGAGGCCCGCAAGGCCGCCGAGTCCGAGCTCGGCGTCATCCTGCGCTGGTGCTTCGACATCCCCGGCGAGGCCGGCCTGGAGGCCGCCGCCGAGACCGCCCGCCTCGCCGTGGACCTGCGCCCCGAGGGCCTGGTCTCGTTCGGCCTGGGCGGCCCCGAGATCGGCGTGCCGCGCCCGCAGTTCAAGCCGTACTTCGACCGGGCCCGGGCGGCCGGCCTGCACAGCGTGCCGCACGCCGGCGAGACCACGGGCCCGGAGACCGTGTGGGACGCCATCCGCGAGCTGGGCGCCGAGCGCATCGGCCACGGCACCAGCTCCACCCGGGACCCGGAGCTGCTGGCCTACCTGGCCGAGCACCGCATCGCCCTGGAGGTCTGCCCGACCTCCAACATCGCCACCCGCGCCGTGGCCGACCTCGACGAGCACCCGGTCAAGGAGATGGTGGCGGCGGGCGTGCTCGTCACCGTCAACAGCGACGACCCGCCGATGTTCGGCACCGACCTCAACAACGAGTACGCGGTCGCCGCCCGCCTCCTCGGCCTCGACGAGCGCGGGCTCGCGCAGCTCGCGAAGAACGCCGTCGAGGCCTCCTTCCTGGACCCGGCGGGCAAGGCCCGGCTGACCGAGGAGATCGACGCCTACACCACCGAATGGCTCGCCCGCTGACTCCCCTTGATCGCTCCGGCCCCCGAGAATGGGGGCATGAGCACCCTGACTGCCGTCGGCCACCGCGGCGATCCCTACCGAGTCCGTGAGAACACCCTCCCCTCGATCGGCTCCGCGTTCGCGCGCGGGGCCGACGCGGTGGAGGTCGACGTGCGGCTGACCCGCGACGGAGTGCCGGTCCTGCTGCACGACGAGACGCTCCTGCGGCTGTGGGGGCACGACGTACGGCTCGACGCCGTCACCTCCCCGCAGCTGAAGGAGCTGACCGGCGGCGGGGTCCCCACCCTGCGCCAGGCGCTGATGGAGGCCGGGGCCGGCCGGCTGATGATCGACCTGCCGGGGGCGACGTCCGAGGCCGTGCGGACGGTCGTCGACCTGGTGCGCGAGTGCGGGGCCCGCGACCGCACGTACTACTGCGCCGGCCCGAACACCATGCTGGCGGTGCGGGCCGCCGACCCGGACGCGGAGATCGCGCTGACCTGGACCACCCTGTCGCCACCGCGCCGGGTGCTGATCGACGCGGTGTCCCCGCGCTGGCTCAACTACCGCTTCGGGCTGGTCAGCCGGGAGCTGACGGACGCGCTGCACCGGGACGGGCTGCTGGTGTCGGCGTGGACGGCGGACACCAGGCGGTCGATGCGGGCCCTGGTCCGCGCCGGGGTGGACTCCGTCACCACGAACAGGCTGGACGCGCTGGCCGCCGTCCGGGCCGAGCTCGGCCGGTGACGCACGGGCTCGGAGAGCGGCTGCGCGAGCGCGTCCTGCGGGCGGACCCGCGCTGGCGGGACGTGGGGCTGACGCTGCTGGTGCAGGTGGCGACGACCATCCCCTTCGTGGTGCCCCGCGACCCGGCGGACTCGCCGGCCACCTGGTCCGCGTACCTGCTGACGACACTGGGCAACCTGCCGCTGGTGTGGCGGCGGCGGGCGCCGGCGGCGGCGCTCGTCGGGGTGATCGTGGCCGGCTCGGTCTACCGGCTCGCGCTGGACGGCCCCGGGCAGCCGCTGCCGTACGCGGGCCTGGTCTGCGTGTACTCGATCGCGCTGCTGCGGCCGGCGCGGGAGCGGCTGGTGGCCGGGGCGGTCCTGGCCGTGGTGATCGCCGTGTCGGTCGGGCTCAACACCGGTACGGCCAGGGAGCTGCTGTTCGCGCTGTTCGTGTTCGCGGCGGCGTTCGCGCTCGGCCGGCTCCAGGCCACGCGGCTGGCGTACACGGAGGCGGCCCTGGACCGGGCGGCGCAGCTGGAGCGGGCGAACCGGATCGAGGCGGAGCAGGCCGCGGCGCGCGAACGGGCGCGCATCGCGCGGGAGATGCACGACATCCTGTCGCATGCCGTCAGCATCATGATCGTGCAGGCGGAGGCCGGGCCGGTGGCGGTGCGCCGGGCCCCGGAGCGGGCGGAGGCGGCCTTCGAGGCCATCGCCGAGACGGGCCGGGACGCGATGGCGCAGCTGCGGACGATCCTGGGGGTGCTGCGGGCGGAGGAGGCGGCTCCGCGCGCTCCGCAGCCGGGGATCGGGGCGCTCACGGCTCTGGTGGACCGGGTGCGGGCGAGCGGGCTGGCGGTGTCGTACGAGCGGACGGGCGAGGTGCGGGAGCTTCCGGCCGCGCTGGAGGCGACGGTGCACCGGGTGGTGCAGGAGGCGCTGACCAACGTGGTGAAGCACGCGGGGGCCAGGTCGGTGGTCGTACGTCTGGAGTACGGGGTGCGGGAGCTCGCGGTACGGGTCACCGACGACGGCCGGGGGCCGTCGGGCGGCGGCCCGGGCGGGCACGGGCTGATCGGGATCCGCGAGCGGGCGGCGGCGCACGGCGGGACGGCGTGGACCGGACCGGGGGCGGACGGGCGCGGGTTCACCGTGCTTGTAACCTCGCCGCTGGAGGTGGGGAGATGACGATCCGTGTGGTGGTCGCCGACGACCAGGAGCTGGTGCGCAGCGGGTTCGCGATGATCCTGGACGTCCAGGAGGACATCGAGGTCGTGGCGGAGGTCGGGGACGGGGCGGCGGCGGTGTCGGCGGTGGAGCGGCTCTCCCCCGACGTGGCGCTGCTGGACGTCAGGATGCCGGTGCTGGACGGGATCGAGGCCTGCCGGGCGATCTCGGCGGGCAGCGCGTGCCGGACGGTGATGCTGACGACCTTCGACTCGGACGAGTACGTGTACGAGGCGCTGCACGCGGGGGCGAGCGGGTTCCTGCTGAAGGACGTGCGGCGGGACGATCTGGTGCACGCGGTACGGGTGGTGGCGGCGGGCGAGTCGCTGCTGGCGCCCTCGGTGGCGCGGCGGCTGATCGAGGAGTACACGGCGGCGACGGCCCGTCCGGCGGTGCTCCCGCAGGCGGCGGAGCGGCTGGAGGTGCTGACGGCCCGGGAGCGGGAGACGCTGGTGCACCTGGGGCGGGGGCTGTCGAACGCGGAGATCGCGGTGGCGCTGGTGGTGAGCGAGCACACGGTGAAGTCGCACGTGGGGAACGTGCTGGCGAAGCTGGGCCTGCGGGACCGGATCCAGGCGGTGATCTGCGCGTACGAGACGGGGCTGATCGCGGCGGGCTCGGCGGGTCCCGCTGCGGTATCTCCCTCTGGAGGGTGAGGGGCGGCGGGCCGCCTCCCCCGCGCCGGTGAGTTGTCGTACCGCTGAAGACCACTCTTGGTGGTGATCCGCGAGGACCCCTGTGACCTGCAGCATTGAGGTCATCGGGGGGCAGCGGGCCCCGCGGTCCGCACACAGGGGGAATGTCATGAAGGCACGTACGCGCACGCTGGTCGCCGCGGCTCTGGTCCTGGGCGTCGTCGCCGGCCCGGCGGCGGCCGCCCAGGCCGCTCCGGCTCCGGCCGCGGCGTCGGCCCGGGTGTCGGCGGGGGTCACGTCCCCGGTCTTCACCGCTCCGCCGGACGCGGCCGCGCTGCGCAAGGCGATCGCCGGGCTCGGGGCGCAGAACAAGGACGCCACGGCCGCGCTGGTCCGGGTGGGCGGGACGAGCGGGAGCTGGCGGGGGGCCTCGGGCGTCGCGGACGTCCGCAGCGGGCGAGCGGCGGTGGAGGACGCCCGCTTCCGCGCCGGGTCGGTGACCAAGACCTTCACGGCGGCGGTGGTGCTCCAGCTGGCCGCCGAGGGGAAGGTGGACCTGGACCGGCCGGTGCAGGACTACCTCCCGGGGCTGCTGCCCGGGTTCGAGCCGGTGAAGGTGCGCCAGCTGCTGAACTACACGAGCGGCCTGCAGTCGGCCGACGGTCCGGGGGACACCTTCGAGGACGAGTACGCCCACCGCTTCGACCTGGTCGACCCGCACGCGCTGATCGCCGACGCGGTGGCGAAGGGGCCGGAGTTCAGGCCCGGGGAGAAGCAGCGGTACAGCAACATCCACTACACGGTGCTGGGCGTGCTGATCGAGAAGCTGACGGGGACGGCGTACGAGAAGGCCGTCGAGGACCGGATCCTCAAGCCGCTGGGCCTGCGCCACACCTCGTTCCCGGCCCGTACCCAGAACCGCATACCGGGGCCGTACAACCACGGCTACCAGGTGGTGACGGGGGCCGACGGCGGCCGCACGCTGGTCGACGTGTCGGACTGGAACTCCTCGTCCAACTGGGCCGCAGGGGACCTGATCTCGACGACGGCGGACCTGGAGCGGTTCACGGTGGCCCTGTTCGCCGGCCGGGTGGTGCCGAAGCCGCCGCTGGAGGAGATGTTCACCGTCCCGGACGTGCCGGACGCCGAGAGCGCGAAGGGCGAGCACGCCGTGCAGACGGCCGGCATGAAGGAGTTCGTCCTCCCCGACGGCACGAAGCTCTACGGCAAGACGGGTTCCCGCTACGGCTACAGCACGGTCATCGGCGGCACCCGCGACCTGTCGCGCACGCTGGTGTACTCGGTGAACGCCACCGACGCCAAGGGCCGGGACATGAACGCGGTGGCCTACGGGATCATCGGGGCGGCCTTCGCCAAGTAGCGGGCGTCCCCGCCCTCCCGGAGGGCCTGCGCGGTCTCCGCGGCCTCCAGGGCCTCCAGCCGCTTGATCAGGCGGCGCAGGACCAGCAGGGGGAGGATCCCGAAGACGCCGAACGACATGTCGATCAGCGACCAGCCGAAGGGCAGGCCCCGGATCGGCCCGCAGATCAGGGCGAGCGGGATGACGCCGACGCAGGCGACCATCCCGGCCTCGACGATCCAGACGTTGCGCACGGGGTCGCGGTGGACCCCGTAGAAGAACACCGCGATCACCAGGTGGGCGAAGGCGAGCCAGTCGGTGCCGTAGAGGAGGAAGGGGTATTCGGCGTCGGCCCGGTCCAGGCCGGCCCCCACCCGGCGCAGCCAGTCGTGGGACACCAGCCCGTTGAGCCAGTGGAGTTCGGTGACCAGGGGGAAGGCGGTGAGTCCGCTGAGGACCAGGCAGACCAGGAACAGCGCGAGCCAGGTACGGATCCGCCGCCGGAGGGCGTTTCTCTCACTCATGGAAGGCAGCCTACCGACAGAACTGAACACGTTCAGCCAGAATCCTGAACATGTTCAATCCTGCGGCGAGATGGTGATCACAGTCCGACGATGGCGTTCCAGCGCGGGGCGAAGGTGCGGCGTTCGGCCGAGGAGATGTCGCGGGCCACGACCAGGCGCTTGCGCATGTCGTCGTCCGGGAAGATCAGCGGGTTCTGGGCCAGTTCGGCGGTCTTCTTCTCCGATGAGGCGGCCAGGACCTCGCGGGCCGCGGGCACGGGGCAGACGTAGTTGACCGCGGCGGCCAGCTCCGCCGCCACCGCCGGGTCGTAGTAGTAGTCGACCAGCGCCTCCGCGTTGGCCTTGTGGCGGGCGAGGTTGGGGATGAGCAGGCTCTCCGCCCACAGCTCGGCCCCCTCCTCGGGGACGACGAACTCGATGTCGGGGTTGTCGGCCTTCAGCTGGATGGCGTCGCCGGAGTAGGCCTGGCAGGCGAGGACGTCGCCCTTGCCGAGGTCGGAGGTGTAGTCGTTGCCGGTGAAGCGGCGGATGTGCTTCTTCTTCACCATGCTCTCGACCTGGTCGCACATCCGGTGGAAGTCGGATTCGGTCCAGCGGGTGGTGTCGGTGCCGTTGCCCTGCATCAGCAGCGCGAAGGACTCGTCGAGACCGGAGAAGAGGGTCACCTTGCCCGCGAGGTCCGGGTGCCACAGGTCCTGGACGGACTTGATCTCCCGGCCCAGCGCCTTGCGGTTGTAGGCGATGCCGGTGATGCCGGACTGCCAGGGGACGGTGTGCAGCCGGCCCGGGTCGAAGGCGGGGGAGCGCAGCTGCGGGTCGAGGTGGGCGGCCACGTTGGCCTGCGCCGGGCGGTCCATCTTCTGGGCCCAGCCCAGGTGGACGAAGCGGGCGGCCATCCAGTCGCTGACCACCACCAGGTCGTGGCCGGTCGCCTGGTGGTTCATCAGGGACGGGCTGACCTTGCCGAAGAACTCGTCGTTGTCGTTGATGTCCTCGGTGTAGCGGACCTCGATGCCGGTCTTCTCGGTGAAGGCGTCCAGGGTCGGGCGCTTCTCCTCGTCCTCCTCGTCGGTGTCTATGTACATCGGCCAGTTGGAGAAGGCGAGCTTGCGCTCCCGTTCCGAGAGGTCCTGGCCCTCCCTGCGGTCCTCCGGGACGTAGGCGGCGGGGACACCACAGCCGGCGAGGGCGGTCAGCAGGCCCGCGGCGCCGAGGCCGCGCAGCGCCGCGCGGCGGGAGAAGGGGAGTTCAGGCATGGGCTCAGCCTCCGGCAACGCCGAAGGGGCGGGCAATAGACAACTTGTCTACCACCCGCCCCCTCAGTGGCCTGCGGTGATCAGTGCGCGGGAAGCCCCCGCGCGCCGCTCACGGCCGCCGGGCCGGTTCAGCCGTCGAGCGAGGTCATCACGTGCTTGATCCGGGTGTAGTCCTCGAAGCCGTAGGCGGAGAGGTCCTTGCCGTAGCCGGACTTCTTGAAGCCGCCGTGGGGCATCTCGGCGACGAGCGGGATGTGGGTGTTGATCCACACGCAGCCGAAGTCGAGGTTCTTGGACATGCGCATCGCACGGCCGTGGTCCTTGGTCCACACGGAGGAGGCGAGGGCGAACTCGACGCCGTTCGCGTACTCCAGGGCCTGGGACTCGTCCGAGAAGGACTGGACGGTGATGACGGGGCCGAAGACCTCGTTCTGGATGATCTCGTCGTCCTGCTTCAGGCCCGAGACCACGGTCGGGGCGTAGAAGAAGCCCTTGTCGCCGACCCGGTGGCCGCCCGCCTCGACCTTGGCGTGGGCGGGGAGGCGCTCGATGAAGCCCGCGACCTGCTTGAGCTGGTTCGGGTTGTTCAGCGGGCCGTACAGCACGTCCTCGTCGTCCGGCTGACCCGTCTTGGTCTCCGCGGCGGCCTTGGCGAGCGCGGCCACGAACTCGTCGTGGATCGACTCGTGCACGAGCACGCGGGTGGCGGCGGTGCAGTCCTGGCCGGCGTTGAAGTAACCGGCGACGGCGATGTCCTCGACGGCCTTGGCCAGGTCGGCGTCCTCGAAGACCACGACCGGGGCCTTGCCGCCGAGCTCCAGGTGGACGCGCTTGACGTCCTTGGAGGCGCTCTCGGCGACCTGCATGCCCGCGCGCACCGAACCGGTGATGGAGGCCATCGCCGGGGTGGAGTGCTCGACCATGGCCTTGCCGGTCTCGCGGTCGCCGCAGACGACGTTGAAGACGCCCTTGGGCAGGATCGAGTCGATGATCTCCGCCATCAGGACCGTCGAGGCCGGGGTGGTGTCGGAGGGCTTGAGGACGACGGTGTTGCCCGCGGCGATCGCCGGGGCGAACTTCCACACGGCCATCATCATCGGGTAGTTCCACGGCGCGACCTGCGCGCAGACGCCGACCGGCTCACGGCGGATGATCGAGGTCATCCCGTCCATGTACTCGCCGGCCGAGCGGCCCTCCAGCAGACGCGCGGCGCCCGCGAAGAAGCGGATCTGGTCCACCATCGGGGGCAGCTCCTCGCTGGCCGTGAGGGCCAGCGGCTTGCCGGTGTTCTCCGACTCGGCGGCGACCAGCTCCTCCGCGCGCGCCTCGAAGGCGTCCGCGATCTTGAGGAGGGCCTTCTGCCGCTCGGAGGGGGTGGTGTCGCGCCAGCCCGGGAAGGCGGCGGCAGCGGCGGCCATGGCGGCGTCGACATCGGCCTGGCCGGACAGCGGGGCGGTCGCGTACACCTCGCCGGTGGCCGGGTTGACCACCTCGGTGGTCCGCCCGTCGGCGGCGTCCTTGAACTCCCCGCCGATGTAGTTGCGCAGACGACGCAGTTCGGTGGTCACTACAGCCACTCTCCTGATCACATGTCCAACGATTGAGACAGGTCCCAAGCCTAGCCCCTCAGGCAACGCTTTCGACAGAGCCAGACCCGGCCAACTACGAAATCCGTGCAATCGGAGACCGATCACAACGGATTTCATCGATTACGGGTTGCGGAACGGACGACTCCTCGTGCACAGTGACTTCGTGGTCAGTCGAAGCGCAGATTCCAGGAACAGACAACCGTCCCCTTCGGTCGATGCTGTGTCCCTGGCGATCATCGAGCAACTGCAGGAGGACGGCCGGCGCCCGTACGCGTCGATCGGCAAGGCCGTGGGCCTCTCCGAGGCGGCCGTGCGCCAGCGTGTGCAGAAGCTGCTCGACCAGGGCGTCATGCAGATCGTCGCCGTCACGGACCCGCTCACCGTGGGCCTGCGGCGCCAGGCCATGGTCGGCATCAACGTCGAGGGCGACCTCGACCCGGTGGCCGACGCCCTGACCGCCATGGCGGAGTGCGAATACGTCGTGATGACCGCCGGGTCGTTCGACCTGATGGTGGAGATCGTCTGCGAGGACGACGACCACCTGCTCGAAACGATCAACAAGAAGATCCGCACGCTCCCCGGCGTGCGATCAACCGAGAGCTTCGTTTACCTGAAGCTCAAGAAGCAGACCTACATGTGGGGAACTCGATAGCCCGTGAGCCAGGACCTCTCCAAAACCGCGTACGACCACCTGTGGATGCACTTCACCCGCATGTCGTCGTATGAGAACGCGCCCGTCCCCACCATCGTGCGGGGTGAGGGCACCTACATCTTCGACGACAAGGGCAAGCGCTACCTGGACGGTCTCGCCGGACTGTTCGTGGTCAACGCCGGTCACGGCCGCAAGGAACTGGCCGAGGTCGCCTACAAGCAGGCCCAGGAGCTCGCGTTCTTCCCCGTGTGGTCGTACGCGCACCCCAAGGCCGTCGAGCTCGCCGAGCGCCTCGCCGGCTACGCCCCCGGCGACCTGAACAAGGTCTTCTTCACCACCGGTGGCGGCGAGGCCGTCGAGACCGCCTGGAAGCTGGCCAAGCAGTACTTCAAGCTCCAGGGCAAGCACACCAAGTACAAGGTCATCTCGCGTGCGGTCGCCTACCACGGCACCCCGCAGGGCGCCCTGTCCATCACCGGCCTGCCGGCCCTGAAGGCCCCCTTCGAGCCGCTGGTCCCCGGCGCGCACAAGGTGCCGAACACCAACATCTACCGCGCCCCGATCCACGGCGACGACCCCGAGGCCTTCGGCCGCTGGTGCGCCGACCAGATCGAGCAGCAGATCCTCTTCGAGGGCCCCGACACCGTCGCGGCCGTCTTCCTGGAGCCCGTGCAGAACGCCGGCGGCTGCTTCCCGCCGCCGCCCGGGTACTTCCAGCGGGTCCGCGAGATCTGCGACACCTACGACGTGCTGCTCGTCTCCGACGAGACGATCTGCGCCTTCGGCCGCCTGGGCACGATGTTCGCCTGTGACAAGTTCGGCTACGTGCCGGACATGATCACCTGCGCCAAGGGCATGACCTCGGGCTACTCCCCGATCGGCGCCTGCATCGTCTCGGACCGCATCGCGGAGCCGTTCTACAAGGGCGACAACACCTTCCTGCACGGCTACACCTTCGGCGGACACCCCGTGTCCTCCGCGGTGGCGCTCGCCAACCTCGACATCTTCGACAAGGAAGGCCTGAACCAGCACGTGCTGGACCAGGAGGGCAACTTCTTCAGCACCCTGCAGAAGCTGCACGACCTCCCGATCGTCGGCGACGTGCGCGGCAACGGCTTCTTCTACGGCATCGAGCTCGTCAAGGACAAGGTCACCAAGGAGTCCTTCACGGACGAGGAGACCGAGCGCGTGCTCTACGGCTTCCTCTCCAAGGCGCTCTTCGACAACGGCCTGTACTGCCGGGCCGACGACCGGGGCGACCCGGTCATCCAGCTGGCCCCGCCGCTGATCGCGGACCAGGGCACCTTCGACGAGATCGAGGGCATCCTGCGCAACGTGCTCACCGAGGCCTGGACCAAGCTGTAAATAGGCCGAGGCTTCCATAGGCCGAACACACGGCCCGGATCCCCTGTTCGAGTGAGAACGGGGTGGTCCGGGCCGTGTGCTGTCACCATCCAAGCGGTTCATCTCTTTACATCTCTGTGCGGGCCAGTGACCGAAAGCGGCTCCGCTTCGTTCCCCCGGACGGAGGTGTACGCCATGGTGGCTCCACCCGACAGCGCCCCGCCAGACGACGACGTCCTCTGGGCGCGGTCCCTTCACTACTCCCACAGCGGTTCGCCCGGCCTCATCGGGGTCTGCGCCGGAGTCCGGCGGGGCGAGATCCTCGCCGTGACCGGCCCCCGCGGCAGCGGCAAGACCACCCTGCTGCGCTGCCTGTCCGGACGGCTGGTGCCCGACCAGGGCGAGGTCGGGTTCGACGGCATCCCCGTCCACTCCCTCGGCGCGTCGGCCCGCGAGCGGCTCTTCCGCGCCCGGTTCGCCTGGATCGGGCCCGAACCGCAGCTGCTGCCCGAGCTCAAGGTCTGGGAGAACGCCGCCCTGCCCCTGCTCATCACCGGCGCCCCGCACCGCGCCGCCCGGGCCGCCGCCCACGAATGGCTGGACCGCCTCGACATCGGCGGCTTCGCCGGCAAGCGCCCCGGCGCCCTGAACCGCGCCGAGTCCCAGCGGGTCGCCCTCGCCCGCGCCCTGGTCGGGGAGCCCGCCGTGCTCTTCGCCGACGAGCCGACGGCCCCGCTGCACCGCGCCGAACGCGCGCTGCTGCTCCGTACGCTCACCACGGCCGCCCGGTCGCACGGGATCACGGTGGTGCTCGCCACCCACGACGAGGAGGGCGCGGCCGCCGCCGACCGGGGCCTGGCCCTCGTCGACGGGCGCCCGGCCACGGCCGCCGCCTCCCCCGGAACCACGGAGGAACAGGCCGCGTGCTCCCTCTCCGCCTAGCCCGCGGCTCCCGCCCCCTGGTCCAGCTGCGCAGACTGCTGGTCGCCGCCGCCTGCGCGGGCAGCGGTTTCCTCCTGCTGTACGTCCTCGCGGACGCGGGGGCGCGGTCCGCCGGATCGTTCCCGCGGCTGCTGTGGGCGCTGCTGCCGCTGGCCGCCACCGTCCAGTTCGCCGTCGCCGTGGCCCGTACCGACCCGGCGACCCGGCCCCGCGAGGGGCTCGACGCCGTCGGGCTGGGACCCGTACGCCTGGCCCTGGCCGCTGCGGTCTCCACCGCCGTCGCCTGCGCCCTCGGCGCCGCCGTCGCCCTGGCCGCGTTCCTGCACCTGCGGGGCGACCTGTCCGGGCTGCCGTTCGACGGGGCCGGCGCCGCCCTGTTGCACGCCGGCCGGCCCCTGCCGCTCGCCGCCGCCCTCACCCTGCTGGCCCTGCTCCCCCTGACGGCCTCCCTCGCCACCGCCCTCGCCCTGCGCCCCCGGCCCCCGCACGCGGGGCTGGCACCGCAGACGGGCGTGCCGTGGGGGGTGGCGCTCGGCGCCTGCGGGCTCGCCCTGCTCGCGTACGCCCGCCCCGGGGGACCGGCCGTCCCGGCGGCCGGCGTGCTGATCACGGTCGGCCTCGCCCTCGCCGGACCCGGCCTGGCCTACGCCTGCGGAACCCTGGTCCAGGCCGTCCGCCCGGGCGTGCTGCGGCTGCTGGCCGGGCGGACCCTGCAGGAGGAGGCCTCCCGGCTGGGCCGGCCCCTCGGAGTGCTCTGCGCCGTCGGCGCGGCCGCCCTCACCGCCCTGGCCCCGCGCGGGCCCGGCGGCGGGGCCCCGGCCCCGCTGGGGCTCCTGGCCCGGCGCCACCCGGCGCTGGAGCCGATGGTCCACGAGACCGACCCGGCGGCCGTCGCGCACGCGCTGCGGGCCGGA
>NZ_JBFBGN010000058.1:0-40931 GCF_040684675.1 Streptomyces sp. NPDC089915
GACCGCGAGCGGCTGCGCGCGGCGGCGGCCGCGCGGTGCAGCCCCGGGCGGCGTCGTTCAGCGGTCCGGGTTCCCTCCCCGGCGCCGGTTCAGCGTGCGTACGCCCAGCCCGAGCAGCCCGGCGGCGCCGAGCAGCAGCGCCGGGCGGCGGTGCGGAGGCCTGCGGCCGCCGGGGCCGGGCTTCGGCCGCGCCGCGTGGTGGGCGACGGCGGTGCTCCCGGGCCGGCGGCGGTCCGCCTGGCGGGGCAGCACGGGCAGCAGCGCACGCAGGTTCCCCGGGCCGGGCTCCGGGGGCCGTCGCGGTCGGGACGCGCAGGACGAGAGGGGTTCCATGCGGCTCGCATGCCCCGGATCGGCGGACCGACGCACACCGGCCGCGTCCGTGCGGGCCCCGCACGGACCTCCGACGCTACGCGGACCCCCGAAGCTAGGCCGTCGCGCGGGGTTCGCCGCCGGCCGGGGCCTCGGCGCGCGCCTCCTCCGCGGGCGGCGGCGCGGGGGCGGTCAGCGGGGCCGCGAGGTAGGCGAGCAGGCCGGCGATCTCGTGGTCGGCCTCGGCCGGGTGGCGGAAGCGGGCCCCGGGGGCGACGACGTAGCGGTTGCGCCGGCCGTCGCGGGTGCGGGTCAGGTATCCGTCCGCCTGGAGGTCCGTGACGATCGCCTGCACCGTGCGCTCGGTGAGGTCACAGGTCGCGGCGATGTCGCGCAGGCGGACGCCCGGGTCCCGCGCGATGGTGATCAGTACCCGGGCGTGGTTGGTCAGGAAGGTCCAGCGGTTCCGGCGGGACCCCATGTGCTCGCTCTCCACGCGGACATTCTTGGGGGAGTCACCCACGAAAGGCAAATCCAGAAATGCTTTTCCGGTATCGCTTGACGTGTGTCCGTAGTCCAGGCAGGGTTCAGGGTGAGCGGAATCGAACTTCCGCTTGATCCGAGCACCGAGCAACGCACCGCAAGCACCCGTGCCCAAGGAGCGGAGACGATGACCTTTACGGCCACTGCCGACACAGCCGCCCCGTCCGTCACGGACAACCCCGTGATCGACGGCCTGCCGCACGTGCCCTGTCCACGTGAGGTGGACCCGGGCGATGCGCGTCAGCTGACGCGGGTGTTCTTCGAACGGCTGAGGAGCCTGGACGAGGGCACCCCCGAGTACCAGTACGTTCGCAACACGCTGATCGAGATGAACGTCTCCCTGGTGAACTTCGCGGCCCGCCCGTTCCGGGACCGCCCGGGCGGTCCGGAGAACGAGGACATCGTGCAGGTCGGCATCATCGGCCTGATCAAGGCCATCGACCGGTACGAGCTCGACCGCGACACCCAGTTCTCCACCCTCGCCATGCCGTACATCACCGGCGAGATCAAACGGCACTTCCGGGACACGACCTGGGCGGTGCGGGTCCCGCGCCGGCTCCAGGAGATGCGTTCGCAGCTGGCCCGGTCCACCGAGGAGCTGACCTCCGAGACGGGCCACGCGCCGACGCCCGCCGAGCTCGCGGAGCACCTGGACCTCACCGAGGACGAGGTCCGCCAGGGCCTGGTCGCGGCGAACGGCTACTCCACCCAGTCCCTCGACGCCGCCACCGGCTCCCCCGAGGGCCGCGAGTCGGCCCCGGGGGCCGCCCACTCCGCGCACACCCTCGCCGAGACGCTCGGCGACACCGATGACGCGCTGGAGACGGTCGAGGACCTGCAGTCCCTCGCGCCGCTGCTGTCCGGGCTGGACGAGCGCACCACGCGCATCCTGGAGCTCCGCTTCGGGCAGGAGATGACCCAGCGGCAGATCGGAGAGGAGATCGGCATGTCCCAGATGCACGTCTCACGCCTGCTCACCCGCACCCTGGGCGCCCTGCGCGAGGAACTGCTGCGCGACTGAGCCCCTCCGCCGCCCGTGCCGCTCACCTCGTCCCGGACCCCGCGCCGGGGCGGCGCTGGTGGCGCAGCCAGGCCGTCAGGGCTGCCTGGAGTTCGGCGACTTCACGGTGGGTGAGGTCCTCGCCGACACGGCCGACGCTCAGGCGCACCCCCGCCCCCGTGACGGTCCAGCCCGCGCCGCGCCGGGGACGGGAGGCCAGGGTGCGGCCCTCGGCGAGCCCGCGCAGGGCCTCCCGGACCGCCGGGGGCACGGCGGGCGAACCGGACGGGAGGGCGGCACCGGACGGGAGGGCGGCCCTGGAGCGGGGGGTGAGGCCGACCGCGCCGTAGAAGGCGGTCAGCGCGTCCTCCAGCGTCCCGGGGCCCGCCGGGGCGGCGCCGGTGAAGTCGGCGATCAGCTCCGGATGCGGCGGCGGCGCGTGCTCCCCGTACGGGCGGGGGTGCAGGGGGTGCTCCTCCGTCTCCAGGCGGACGCAGGCCGGGGGGATCAACTCGCGGGTGTAGCCCTGGTGGTGGAGGTCGGCGTACAGCCTGCGCAGCGTCGCGGCCTGGCGCGGCACCGGGTGCGGGTCGGGGCCGGCCGGGGCGTGCGGCCGCGCGGGGCGTACGGCCAGGCCCAGCAGGCCGGTGCTGTGGTGCAGCACGCCGGCCTCGGTGAGCACCACCGTCGCCTGCCGGCCCTTCCGGTCCCAGCCGAGCCGGAACCCCACCACCGTGGTCCCCATCGGACCCGCTCCTCCCCGCCCGCCCCAGCGGCGTGGCCGTGCCCGTCACGCTACTGAGCGACGCGCCGCCGGGGGCGGACATACGGGAGCTTCCCCGCGGAACGGGCCGGGTGTGCTAAGGCCTGTCGTCCGCCCCGCCGGCCCGGGTTCTTACACGCCTTTGCCTCCGCTCTGCCGGGACCGTGAAACTCCCCCGGCACAGTCGTGTCCACGGCCGCCGCGCAGGGCGGACGGCCGGCGGAGCACAGCGGGAGTGGCGATGACGGGCATGAACGTGCTGCAACGGGCGGGACTGGTCGCGGGGGCGGCGATGCTGCTGGTCCCGGGCCTGCCCGCCGTGACGGCGACGGCGGCGGCCCCGGGCACGTCGGCCGGAACCGCGGCGACCGGGACCACAGCGCCCCGAACCACAGCGGCCGGGACTATGGCGGCCGCCGGTGCCGGGCGGCCCGCCTGGTGCCCCTCGGTGGAGGGCCACCGCGTGGACTGCGGCTCGATGACCCGCCCCCTGGTCGCCGGCAGCCCCGCCCTGGGCACCGTGGACGTGGGTTACGCGGTCGTCCGCCACCGCGCCCCCGGCCCGGCCAAGGGCACCGTCGCGGTCAACCCCGGCGGCCCCGGCGAAGTGGCCGTCGAGCGGGCGCCGGTGTTCGGCGCCGCCCTGGCGGACCTGCTCGCCGACCACGACCTGCTGCTCGTGGACCCCCGCGGCACCGGCGTCTCCCAGCGCATCCCCTGCGGGGTCACCGACGCCGAGTACCGCCTCGGCACCCGCGCGCAGCAGCGCGACGCCGTCACCCGCTGCGCCGTCAACCTCGGTCCGCGCGCCCGGGGTTACACCACGGCCGCCACCGCCGACGACATCGACGCGATCCGCGCCCGGCTCGGCGTGGACCGGCTCACCCTCTACGGCCTCTCGTACGGCACCTACCTGATGCCGGTCTACGCCTCCCGCCACCCCGAGCACGTGCGTTCCATCGTGCTGTCCGGGGCCTACCCGCTCGCCTTCGACCCGCTGGGCCGGTCCGGCGCCCAGGCCGTGTCCCTGTCCCTGCGCCGGATCTGCGAGCGCAGCGCGGCCCGCCCCGGGGCGGGCGGCCGGCCCGCCTGCGACGGCGACAAGGCCGTCCGGGACCTGGCGACGACCGCCGCCCGCCTGCGCGAGCACCCGCTCGACGTGGACGTGCCCCTGGAGGGGGCGGCCCCGTACCGGATGCGCCTGACCGAGGGGAAGCTCGCCGGCCTCGCCTACGAGAGCGCCAGCCGCGAGGTCGGGAGCGACCCCGGCGCCCCCTCCCTGCTGGGCGCCCTGCCGCACGCCCTGGACCGCTTCGCGGCCGGGGACTCCGGACCGCTCCTGGACCTGGTGCGCGCGGAGGGCTCCACCGGGTCGGCCGAGGACCAGGCCCCGTACATCGCCGTGGTCTGCAACGACTACCGCAAGCCCTGGAAGGCGGACGCCGCGCCGTCCGAGCGGTGGCGCCAGTACCGTTCCGCGCTGGCCGGGGCCGGCGAGGGCGCGTTCGGGGCGTTCGGGGCGGCCGGCTACCTGGAGGGTCCCACCGACGGCGGCGACGTGTGCATCGGCTGGCCGCGCGGGAACACGGCGCCGCCGCAGCCCACGCACCCGCGCCTGCCGGACGTCCCGGTGCTGGTGCTCTCCGGCGACCTCGACGCCAACACCCCCGACGCCAACGGCCGTCAGGCCGCCCGGCAGTTCCGCGACGGCCGCTTCCTCTCGGTCCGCAACACCGGGCACGTGCCGGAGCTGGAGCGGAGCGGATGCGTCCTGGAGGTCTCCACCCGCTTCATCCGCACGGGCCGTACCGGCGACACCGGCTGCACGAGCCGGATCGAGCCGATCGCGGTCACCCCGGTCCGCCGCTGACGGGGCGCCGACGTGCCCTCCTCCGCCGGACGCGATGATGATCACATGACTGACGCGATCACGGCGCACCGCCGCACGGTGCTGGTCGTCGAGGACGACCCGGGCGTGCGCAGCACCCTGGACCAGCTGCTGCGCTTCGAGGGGTACCGGGTGGTGCAGGCGGCCGACGGGGTGGCGGGCCTGGCCGCGCTGGACCGGGAGGAACCCGACCTGGCCCTGGTGGACGTGGTGATGCCCGGTCTCGACGGACTGTCGCTGTGCCGGACGCTGCGCCGGCGCGGCGACCGGCTGCCCGTCCTGGTGCTGACCGCCCGGGACCAGGTCGGCGACCGGGTGGCCGGTCTGGACGCGGGCGCCGACGACTACCTCGCCAAGCCCTTCGCCACCGAGGAACTCCTCGCCCGCATCCGGGCGTTGCTGCGGCGCACCGAACCGGAGGCGGCGGGCTTCGGCGTCCTCACCTCCGGGGACCTGGTACTCGACCCGGCCGCCCGCACGGCCGAACGGGCCGGCCGGGCGCTGGACCTGACGAAGACGGAGTTCGACGTGCTGGAGCTGCTCCTGGAGCACCGGGGAACGGTGTTGACGCGCAGTCAGATCTACGAGCGCATCTGGGGCTACGACTTCGACACCACCTCGCGCTCCCTCGACGTCTACATCGGCTACCTGCGCCGCAAGACCGAGGAGGACGGCGCACCGCGGATCGTGCACACCGTGCGCAACGTCGGGTACACGGTGCGGCCGGCCTGATGCTCCGTATCAGGATCACCCTGGTGGTCGTCGCCGCCGCGAGCCTGGCGATGCTGTTCGCCGCGTTCACCTCCTACCGGGGCATCGGCACGCTGGTGGGCGACGAGCTCGAACGCGGCCTCCGGGACCGGGCCGGCGCCGTGGTCGCCCTCCTCGACGCGGGCCGCACCCCGCCCCCGCGGCCCGGCACGACCGAGCAGGTCCTCCTCGCCGACGGCAGCGTCCGCCCGGGCGGCCCCCCGGCCGGTGCCGCGTCCGGCGCCGAGGGCCCCGCCACCCGCCTGCCGGTGTCGGAGGGGGCCCGGCGGGTGGCCCGGACGGGGACGGGGAGCAGCCGGGAGGACGTCGTCGTCGAGGGCACCGAGTACGGGATCCTCACCCTGCCGCTGCCCGCCGGAGGGGCGGTCATGACGGCGCAGAGCTACAGCGCCGCCGAGGCCCTCGACCGGGGGTTCCTGTGGCGGATCACCTGGACCACGGCCGCCGCCACGGGCGTCGCGGCACTGCTGAGCTGGTGGGTGCTGGGCCGGATCCTGCGGCCCGTGAACCGCCTGGTGGGCGCCGCGCACAGGATCACCACCACCCAGGACCTCGCCACCGCCCTGCCGCCGGCCGGGCGCGACGAGATCGGCCGCCTGACCCACAGCTTCGAGGCGATGCTGGACGCCCTGCGCCGCTCCCGCGCCCAGCAGCGCCAGCTCGTCGAGGACGCCGGCCACGAACTGCGCACCCCGCTCACCTCGGTGCGCGGCAGCGCGGAGCTGCTCCAGCGGGCCCGGGGACGGCTGGCGCCCGAGGACGAGGAGCAGATCCTCGCCACCCTGGTCCGCGAGACGGTAGCGCTGGACGACCTGGTCCGCGAGGTCGTCGAGCTGGCCACCGACCGCCACACGGGCGAGGAGCCGGAGCCGGTGGACCTGACGGAGGCGGCCGAGGACGCCGCGCACCGCTGCCGGCGGCGCAGCGGACGCGCCGTCACCGTCGTGACGGAGGACGCCCGCCCGGTGCACGCCCGCCCGCGCGCGGTGCAGCGCTGCCTGGACAACCTGCTGAGCAACGCCGTCAAGTTCGGCCCGCCCGACGGCCCGGTCCTCGTCCGGGTGGAGGGAGCGCAGGTCAGCGTGCACGACCGCGGCCCGGGTATTCCGCCGGGCCAGGAACGGGCGGTCTTCGACCGCTTCCACCGGGGCCCGGGCACCCAGGGCGTGCCGGGCTCCGGGCTGGGCCTGGCGATCGTCCACGAACTGGTCACGGCCGACGGCGGCACCGTCTTCGCCCGCACGGCACCGGACGGCGGCGCGATCGTGGGCCTGCGCCTGCCGGCCGCCGCCCTGAAGCCCTGAGGCCCTGAGGCCCTGAGGCCCTGAGGCCCTGAGGCCCTGAGGAAGGATCACGGCTTGCCCTCAACCGCACTTGAGGTCATACGGTCGCCGTACGTCCCGCACCGGGGCGACAGGAGGGGAAGCACCATGACGACCCAGCAGATGTCCGACGCCGAACTCGCCGGACAGCCCGCCGCCTACTGGACCGGCGTCGCCTACGAGGCGCTCATCTCGTTCACCCGGGCCCGCCAGGCGGAGAAGGGCTACACCCAGCCGCAGTTCTGGCTGCTGCGCAACCTGTCGGTCAACGACATCTCGCCCGACGGCCGGGGGATGACCGCGGCCGAGCTGCGCGAGGCCATGGCCTCCTACGTCCGCCCCGAGGACGACCTGGCGGCGGAGGCCGCGGTGCTCGTGGAGCGCGGCTGGCTGACCCGGGACGCCGACGACCGGCTCTGGCTCACCGAGGAGGGCGAACGGGCCCGCGTCGACCTTGCCCGCAACGCCCCGGCGATCCGCGCCGCGCTCCACGAGGGGATCGACGACGCGGACTACGTCACGGCGCTGAAGGTGCTCCGGCAGCTGACCGCCAACGCGGGCGGCACGGCCCTCTGACGGCCCCCGGGGTGCCGGGCGGCGGCGTCAGCGGCCGCCCGGGAGCGAGGCGGCGAGGGCGAGGGATTCGGCGAGGCCCTCCTTGCGGATGCGCTGGTCGACGTAGAGCAGGGACAGGACCAGCTGCGGGTAGCCGACCTGGAAGACCGAGCCGAGGACGGAGCCCAGGAGCATGCAGACCACGTAGCCGACGATGCCGAGGAGCAGCGTGCCCGGGTCGTTCGTGTCGCCCAGCGTGAGGAGGGCGGGGATGAGCGAGAAGACGCCGAGGAAGACGAACGGCATCTGGATGACGTACCCGACCACCGAGGCCAGCAGGTACGCGAGCCCCGCGATGCCGACGGTGCGCCACCAGCCGCCGCTGACCAGGTGGGCGGAGCGGCGCATCGCCGCGACCGGGCCGAGCCCCTCGCAGACCGCGACGGCGGGCGCGAGGCTGTAGCGGATGCCGAGCCACAGCATGACGGGCATCCACAGCAGCACGCCCAGGAGCAGCACGAACACGGCCGCCGGCGGGGAGGCGTCGTGCACGGACATGACGATCGACGGGAAGCAGGCCGCGTAGAGGACCAGCAGCGGCCCGCCCGTGAGCAGCCCCACGCACAGCAGGACGCCGAGGACGGACGGCATCCGGGACCAGCAGCGCCGCCACATCGCGCCGAAGGTCACGGGGCGGCCGAGCACCGCTTCCTGGATCACGGCGGGGCACAGGGCGGTGAGCATCCCCGCGCCCAGGACCAGGATGACCACCGTCAGCACCAGGACCGGGGTGAGGTACAGGAACAGGGAGGCCACGTCGCCGGAGGCGGGGGGCTCGCCGGGGCGTTCGAACACGGCGGCGAAGCGGCTGTCGAGGCCGAAGGCGGCGAGGCCGATCGCCGCGGCCACGAGCAGGATGCCGACGCCCTGGACCAGGAGGATGATCCCGGTCAGGGGCTTCCAGTGGCGGCGGAACGCGGTGAGGGCGCCGCCGAGCACGTCGCCCAGCTGGAGCGGCCTGAGCGGTATGACGCCCGGCTGCGGCGGGGGCGGCGCCCAGGCTCCCCAGTGCGGTGCGGGCTGTTGCGGATGGGGTTGTCCCCACCCCGGCTGGTGCGACATCGCTGTCTCCCCCTCGAAAAGGGCCACCGTAACCCGCCGCCGGGCCCGGCGTTGCGCCCGGGCCGCGTCGGGTCCAGGCTCGAAGGGGGCGGAGCCGCCGCCGCGGGACGGAGCGAGCCGATGACGGGTGACGAGCCGGCCGGCGACCTGTGCCTGGTCACCGGCGCCACCGGGTACATCGGCGGCCGCCTGGTGCCCGAACTCCTCGACGCCGGCTACCGGGTCCGGGCGATGGCCCGCTCCCCCGAGCGGCTGCGCGACCACCCCTGGGCCGGCCGCGCCCAGGTGGTGCGCGGGGACGTCACCGACGGGGACTCGCTGGACCGGGCCCTGGACGGGGTGGCCGTCGCCTACTACCTGGTGCACGCCCTCAGCGCCGGTCCCGGCTTCGAGGAGCGCGACCGGGCGGCCGCCCGCCTGTTCGCCGAGCGGGCGCGGCGGGCCGGCGTCCGGCGCATCGTCTACCTCGGGGGGCTCACCCCCGCCGGGATGCCCCCCGAACGGCTCTCCCCGCACCTGCGCTCGCGCGCGGAGGTGGGGGCCGTCCTGCTGGCGTCCGGGGTCCCCTGCACGGTGCTGCGGGCGGCGGTGGTCATCGGCTCGGGGTCGGCCTCGTTCGAGATGCTGCGGTATCTGACGGAGCGGCTGCCCGTCATGATCACGCCGAGCTGGGTGGGCACCCGGGTGCAGCCCATCGCCGTGCGCGACGTGCTCCGCTACCTCGTCGGGAGCGCCGCGATGCCGCCGGAGGTCAGCCGGGCCTTCGACATCGGCGGGCCGGACGTGCTCACGTACGAGCAGATGATGCACCGTTACGCGGCCGTCGCCGAGCTTCCGCACCGGCGCATCCTGCGCGTGCCCATGCTCAGCCCGGGGCTGTCGGGCATCTGGATCGGCCTGGTCACCCCGGTGCCCCGGGCCCTGGCCCGGCCGCTCGCGGAGTCGCTGCGCCACGAGGTGGTGTGCGCGGAGCACGACATCACCCGCTGGGTGCCCGATCCGCAGGGCGCCCCGCTGGCCTTCGACCGGGCCCTGGCCCTGGCGCTGGAGCGGGTCCGCGAGGCGCAGGTGAGCACCCGGTGGTCCTCCGCCTCGCTGCCCGGCGCGCCCAGCGACCCCCTGCCCACCGACCCGGACTGGGCCGGGGGCAGCCTGTACACCGACCACCGCAGCGCCGGGGTGGCGGCCCCGCCGGGGGCGCTGTGGCGGGTGGTGGAGGGGATCGGCGGGGAGAACGGCTGGTACTCCTTCCCGCTGGCCTGGGCCGTACGCGGCTGGATGGACCGGCTGGTGGGCGGCGCCGGCATCCGCCGGGGCCGCCGCGACGCCAGCCGGCTGCGGGTGGGCGACGCCCTCGACTTCTGGCGGGTCGAGGAGATCGAGCCGGGCCGGCTGCTGCGGCTGCGCGCGGAGATGCGGGTGCCGGGGCTGGCCTGGCTGGAGATGTACGCCGAACCCGACCCGGTGCACGCGGGCCGGTCCCGCTACCGCCAGCGCGCCCTCTTCCACCCGCACGGTCTGCTGGGCCATCTGTACTGGTGGGCCGTGAGCCCGTTCCACGCGGCGGTGTTCGGCGGCATGGTCCGCAATATCGCGCACGCCGCCGAGCAGGCCCCCGACCCGGCGCGCGGCCCCGCCCCTACCCCGTCCGGCGGCCCGCCTCCTCCAACGGCCTAGCCTCGCGGCGCGGGAACAGCGGCAGCGGAGTGGCCAGGAGGAGCACTCCGGCCAGGGCGATGGCCGGGCGGGGGCCGAGGAGGGTGCCGAGGAGGCCCCAGACCGCGGTGAGCAGGGCGGTCGCGCCCTTCGTCGTCACCGACCAGGCGGACAGCGTACGGGCGACGCGGTCCTGCGGGGTGTGCCGCAGGCGGTAGGTGGCGGAGAGGGGGTTGAAGACCCCGCAGCACAGGATGAGCCCGAACTCGACGCCCATGACCAGCAGCAGCCCGCCGGTGCCCGGCCCGGTGAAGGCCAGGCCCGCGGGCCACAGCGCGCGCAGGGTCCCGGACACGGCCAGGACCCGGCGCTGCCCGTGGCGGGCGGCGAGGGGCCGGGCCAGCCGTGCGCCGAGGAGCCCGCCGACGGAGGGCAGGGCGAAGGCGAGCCCGTACTGCCACGGCTCGAAGCCGAGCCGGCCGAGCATCAGGACGGCCAGCAGCGGCGAGGTGGCCATGACCAGGCCGTTGAAGAGGGCGGTGTGGAGGAACAGCGGGCGCAGCACGGCGTCCCCGAGGATGTGCCGCCAGCCGTCGAGGAGGTCCCCGGCCCGCAGCCGCCCGGTCCCCCGGGGCGCGGGGGGCGGCTCGTGTCCGCCGCCCGCCCGGATGCCCAGGGCCGACAGCAGATAGCTGACCGCGTCGGCGGCCACCGTGGCCACCGGGCCGAGGAGCCCGATCGCGGCGCCGCCGAGCGGCGGGCCGATGATCGTGGCGGTCCAGGAGGTGGATTCGAACCGGGCGTTGGCGACGAGCAGGTCCTCGGCCGGCAGCAGGGACTTCAGGTACGCGCCGCAGGCGGCGCCGAAGGTGATGTCGGCGGCCGCGACGACGACGGAGACCAGCAGCAGCTGGAGGAAGCCGAGCGCGCCCAGCGCGAAGGCGACGGGAACGGTCAGCAAGGCGCCGCACCGGACCAGGTCCATCGCGATCATCACGGGCCGCTTGCGGCGGAACTCCACCCACGGCCCGAGCGGCACCGCCGCGGCCGCGCCCACCGCGGCCCCGGCGCAGGAGAGCGCGGCCACCTCGGCCGGTCCGGCATGCAGCACCCGGACGGCGATCACGGGGAAGGCGCCGAAGGCGAGCCACGTGCCGAGCGCACTGGTTCCGTACGCTCCCCAGAGCCATCCGAACGTGCGCCCCAGCCGCTGCCCACTCCGCATGTCCGACGCTCCTCTCCCCTGCCCTACAACCGATCAGCGTGCAGGAGCATCAAAGCGGGCGGCGCACCCGCGGATCAAACAACCGGAAGGCCGCCCGGGCACAACCACGGGTTGTGGGCCTAGGGTGGACGTATGGATCTCGACGCCGTCCGGACCTTCGTGGCCGCCGCCGAGGCGGGCCGCTTCCAGGAGGCCGCCGCCGAGCTGGCGGTCACCCAGCAGGCCGTCTCCAAGCGGATCGCGGCACTGGAACGCACCCTCGGCGTGCGGCTGTTCACCCGTACGCCGCGCGGCGCCGGGCTCACCATCGACGGGCAGGCCTTCCTCCCGCACGCCCGCGAGCTGCTGCGCGCCGCCGAGCGCGCGGCCGCGTCCGTCCGTACGGAGAGCCGTCCGCTGCGCGTCGACGTGATCAACTCGCGGGGCGCGGTGACGGGGCTGATGCGCGGGTTCCACCGGGCGCACCCCGAGGTCGAGCTGGACGTGGTGATGCTGCTGGAGATCGACGCGGCCGTGGCGGCCGTCCGCTCCGGGGCCGTCGACGCCACCTTCCGCGCCGTGACCGCGCCCGGCCGCCCCCTGCCGGAGGACGTCGAGGCCGTACGGGTGCTGGACGAGCCGCTCCAGCTCCTCACCGGCCCGGCGCACGCGCTGGCGGGGGCGAGGTCGGTGCCCCTCGCCGAACTGGCCGGGCACCGGATCTGGATGCCCGGGGTCGTGCCCGGCACCGAGTGGACCGCCTACTACGACGACCTCGTCGCCGCCTTCGGCCTCACCATCGAGGCGACCGGGCCCAACTTCGGCTCCGACGCGCTGCTGGACACCATCGCCGACACCCCGGCCCTGGCCACCTTCATGAGCGAGGGAACCCGGCTCGTCTGGCCCGCCGGACACGGGCTGCGCCGCATCCCGGTGACGGACCCTACGCCGCTCTACCCGCACGCGCTGCTCTGGCGCCGCGGCAACCCCCACCCGGGGCTGGCGGCCCTGCGCGCCCACCTGGCCGGCGCGGCGGGCGTCGTCCGGGCGGACTCCGGGACCTGGATGCCGGACTGGGTGATCCCGCGCTGAACGCCCGCACGCCGCCCGGGCGCGCCCCGGTGGGGGCGGGCCCGGGCGGCGGTCACGGCCGGCTCGGGGAGGAGGTCAGCAGGGGCGGATGTGGTAGACGGGGGTCCAGGTGGCGGTGCCGCTGTCCTTGGCCACGTTCGACCAGCGCTCGCTGCCGTTCTGGTTGTAGAAGCGGGCCCGGGTGCCCGAGCTCTGGTTGTTGTTGAAGGTGCCGTCGCCGATGCCGCCGAAGTCGTAGTAGCCGCAGTAGTAGTAGTCCCAGTTGCTGCCCTGGCCGTCCCTGATGCACAGGTGGCCGTCGGAGCAGGCCAGCGCCTGGTCCGGGGCGGCCAGGTCGCGGGTCTCGCTCTGCCCGGGGGCCCTGAGGACCAGGTCGCCGCCGGCGATGGAGAGCTTGTTCGCGGAGATCTGACGGGCCTGCGGGTCGGAGGCGAGGACTGCGCCGACGCGCCGGCTGAGCTCGGCCGCCTGCGGGGCGGTCAGTCCGGCGGCGCGGGCCTGCCGGTCGAAGGCGTTCTGGGGTGAGGTCGAGGCCTGGGCGGTCAGTACCGGTCCCGCCATCAGTGCCGCGGTCGCGGTCATCATCGCCAGGATCCTGCGCGGTGCCATGCGTGTTCCCCTCTTGTCTCGGCAACCGGGACCCCACCGCCGACGGCGGTGGCCCGGGAGTCGCGGGACCCATCCTGGCGAAGTCATACCGGGGCATGAAGAGCGGAATCGGACGTCTCGCGGCACTTGTCCCGACCCCTCGGACACGTCTGGACCCCAGCCGTCACGGGCGTATCCGATCAGATGTGTGGTCCATGCATCGTTTCCCCTGGCCGAGCCGCGTTTCCCCCGCCGGGGCGGGGCGGCCCGGCACGGTTGGCGCGATGGGAGGGGCGGGGGGATCGCCACCCGGGCCACCGGGGTGGCGCTGGCGCCGGTGAGGGGTTTCGCTGGCCGGACGAACATGTTCCGCTTCCCCTGCCGCCGGAGTCCCCATGGCCCCACCCCCGGACACGCCCCTACGGCGCCGCGCCCGGTCCTCGCTGCTGACCGTCCTGATCCCCATCGCGCTGCTGATCGTGGTGGCGGTGGGCGTCGGCTCGTGGCTCCAGTTCTCGGAGCGGCAGGCCGGCGACACCGTCCACACCACCGGGTCCACCGCCCCCGACCGGGTGGACGTGGCGGCCACCGTCCAGCGCGTCGACGCGGCGGGCAGGGAGCTGACGCTCCGGGTCCGGGTCGTCCCGCGCGGGAACCTCGGCGAGGAGGAGTCGACCGCCCCGGTGGCCGACCTCAGCCTCCAGACCTCCTCGGCGACCCTCGCCGACCTTGCGTTCAAGGCGCACGAACGGCTCACCACCCGGGACGTGCAGGTCGCCCTCACCGGGGGCTCGATCGGCGACTACCCGTTCGACACCTACGAGACCGAGATCGAATTCCGGGCCGTGTCGGGCGGCCGGCAGGTGCCCGTACGGCTGCTGTTCTCCAACAACGACACCCTCTTCGCGGTCTCCGCCGACCCCCTGTCCTCCTCCCGGGAGGAGGCCGTCTTCGCGCTGTCCCTGGTCCGCTCGGGCAGCCTGCTGGTCTTCGCGGTCTTCATGATGATGGTGATGTGGGCGCTGGCGGCGTCCGTGCTCATCGGGACCTGGTACCTGATCTCCCGGGGCGAGGGCGTGGTCTGGCCGGCCCTCGCCTGGATGGCCGCCACCCTCTTCGCCCTCTCGGCCTTCCGCAACACCGCCCCCGGCACTCCGCCGATCGGCTGCGTGCTGGACTGGTTCGCCTTCCTGTGGGCGGAGACCGTCATCGCCCTCTGCCTGATCGCCGTGGTCATCACCGGCGTCCGCAGCGCCCTGCGCGCGGACGAGGACGGGGGCGGGGCTGCCTAGCCGGAACGGACCCGCCGGGGCAAGACCGGACAGTCGGGGACGGGACGGTCTCCAGGCCACGGCCGAGAGTTGGCCGGTCGAGCCGTTCCGGGGCCGGGCCGGACCCTCGTAGGATCCGGCCACCCGGCCGCCGTGGGACACCCTCGGACGGGCCGGTCCAGGGGGACTACACGGGGGGGGGGAAGGCATGACGGAGCGGGAACGGCGGTGGGAGTCCGTCGCCGGGTTCATCGGGGAGTTACGGGCCCTCAAAGCGGTGGAGGGGCTGTCCCTGCGGGAGTTGCAGCGGCGCTCGGGCCTGCCCCGGTCCACCATCGCGCACGCGC
The DNA here is from genome assembly GCF_040684675.1 of Streptomyces sp. NPDC089915. Classification (NCBI taxonomy): domain Bacteria; kingdom Bacillati; phylum Actinomycetota; class Actinomycetes; order Kitasatosporales; family Streptomycetaceae; genus Streptomyces; species Streptomyces sp. NPDC089915. Next base: position 14,435 of record NZ_JBFBGN010000058.1, read on the forward strand.
TGCGCACGGACCGGCCGGCGCTGCCGCCGTGGGACCGGGTGGCGGGACTGCTGCGGGCACTGGGCGTGGCGGAGGCGGCCCTGGCGGAGTGGAAGGCGGACTGGACCCGGCTGCGGCTGGCCCCGGAGGACGAACGGCAGCGGCCCCGGCCCCGGGAGCCCGCAGGCCCGGCCGACGCAACCGCCGGGGCACCGGCCGAGGCACCCGCCGGGGCACCGGCCGACGCAACCGCCGGGACACCGGCCGAGGCACCCGCCGCACCCGCACCCGCCGTTCCGGCACCGGCCCCCGCGGCGCCGACCGGGCCGGAGCGGCCGCGCCGGCGGGTGTCACGGCAGCGGTTCGCCGCGCACACGGCGACCCTGCTGCTCGGCGTCGGCCTCGGGGCCGGAGCGGCGCTGGCGCTGATCGGGGGCGCCCCCACCGGGACGAAGGCCGGGTTCCCCGTGGAGGAGCGGCCCTGCGCGCCCCCCGCCGCGAACCCGCACCCCTCGCCGTACGCACCGGCGGCGGGAGCGGCGCGTACGGGGAAGGAGGCACCCTCCTGGGCCGGAAGGGTCGCCTCCGGGCAGGAGGTCCTCTCCGGCTCCGACGTGGTCCTGCCCGTGCTGTCCCCGGTGACCGAGGGGGACGCCCTGGTGGTCAGCATCATGCTGACCGGCGCGTGCCCCGGCCCGGTCGAGGTCACCGACACGCAGGGGGACGAGTTCCGCGTCGTCGGCGACGAGACCGACTCGGCCCGGCACCGGACGCTGCTCCTGGCGGCCTTCGGGGCGCACCCGCTCGGCACCGCCGACTCGCTGCGCGCGACGTACCCGTACGCGGCCGGACACCACGTCGCCGTGGACGAGTTCCGGGGCGTGAGCGCGGCCGTCGGCTCCGCGCAGGCCCACGGGGAGGCGGGCGGGCCGGCCTTCAGCACGGGGCCGACCCGGCCGGACTGCGCCGCCGGGGACCTGGTGGTGGGCGCGGTCGGCACGAACGGCGGCTCCGCGCCGGCCTTCACCGCCGAGTGGACGGCGCTGCCCCCGCTCCAGCTCTCGTCCTACCGGCTCACCACCGCCTACCGGGTGGTCCCGGCGGCCCGCCCCTGCGCCGCCACGGGCACCGCCACGGCCCAGTGGGCCGCGGCGGCGGTGGTGCTGCGCTGAGCGGGCGGCCGGGGGGTGGCTTCAGCAGCCGGTGGACCAGGTGTGCGAGCCGCCCTGGTCGTTGGCGCCTGCGTTGTAGCCGACCTCCTGGCCGGGGGCCAGGCAGAGCGTGACCCGCCCCAGCAGCTTGCGGCCCTCGTACACCTTCACGTGGTCGGGCACACCGGGGCCGGAGACCCCGTGGTTGGCCCAGGAGGAGTCGTGCTTGAACATGTCGCCCTCCCACCAGTGGTCGTCGCCGCTGTGCTCGATCTTCATGCCGTTGAAGTTCGCGTCCGTCCAGACGCAGAAGTAGCCGCTGCGGCAGTCGGCCGCCTCGGCGGCGGCCGAGGTGGCCAGGACGGCCCCGGCGGTGATCACGGCGGCGGCGAGGAGGGTGGTGAAGCGCTTCATGCGGGCGGGTTTCCCTTCGGTGGCGGGTTCTCGAGCACGGTGGTGGCTTCGGTGAGGGCGTGGGCGCGCAGCCGCTGCCACTCGGCGATCTCGTCGTGGTGGCGGGCCCGGACCTCGGCGAGGTCCCGGTGCGCGTGGTCGGCCTCCGGCCGCAGGTTGTTGACGACGACCGAGGCGCGGAACCAGCCGGGCTGGTCACCGTAGAGCCGCTGCTGGGCGGCGGCGAGGCAGCCGTCGGTGTGGGCGCGTACGACGTAGCCGGTGGGCAGGGTGAGCGACAGCTCGGCCGGGCCCGCGCCGAAGAGGGCCGCGCCGACCCGTGCGTCCTCGGTGCCGGACGGCCGGGGGGTCCCGCTGCGCGGCGGGACGAGCCCCTGGCGGATCAGGCAGGCGTCGGTGAGGCGCTGGGTGGCGGCCTTGATGACCTCGTCCGGGTCGGCGGCGCGCTCCGGGGCCGGGCCGGCGCAGCCCGTCAGCAGCGCGCAGGCCGCCGCGAGGGCGCAGGCCAGGGCGGCCGCCGCCGGCGGCCCCGCGGCCCGGCGTGGGCGCCGTCGCGGCCGGGCCCCGGCCGATTCCTTGATCACGGACATGCTGTCTAGCCGCCCGGGCCCCCGGTGCGACAGGGCGGGCGCCGGGGACTCACCCGACCGGGTGCGTCTTTCACCCGGCGAAACGGTTCATCCCGTCCGGGCCGGAACCTCCGGCGGCGGGGTCACACCGTCCAGTACTCCGAATCCTCCGGCGGCGCCGGGCGCACGGTCCAGCCCGAGCGGTCGGCGGCCGGGTGCCAGTCCTCGACTTCGGTGAAGTACATCCCCAACGCCCAGTAGTACTCGTCCTCGTGGAGGATGATCTCGTCCTCGCCGGACAGGTCGAGCCCGGACCAGCAGCGGTTGATGCGGGCCACGGCCTCGGCCCGGCCGACGCCCAGCCGTTCGGTCATGTACCGCTCGATCGCGCGCAGCAGGTCCAAGGTCTCCGCCGAGGTGGCCATCAGGTAGGTCTCGGGCTCCGTCTCTTCCACGGCCGTATCCTCCCTCGCCCGCACTACGGCGTGCGGACGGTGTACACGACGCGGCGGACGCATTCGCTCCGGTCGACCGTGAGCGGCCGCTCGCGCAGGATCCCGCGGGCGCGGTGCTCGCCCAGGCTCGTGGCGTACCAGGGGCCCTCGCCGGACCGGCCGAGCTCGTCGCGGATGAACAGCAGGGCGCAGGAGCGCTGGGGTTCGGGCAGCCGGTCCAGGGCGGGCACGGCGTCCGCCGACAGCCCGCGCAGGTAGACCAGGTCGATCCCGCCGTCCCGCTGGTAGCGGGCGACGCCCGCCTCCGCGATGATCCCGTCGGGCGAGGCCAGCCCGAAGGCCAGTACGGTCGCCGCCGCGCTCGCGACCACCGCGCGGGCCAGCCAGCGGCCGCCGGCCAGGCCGGCCGCCATCAGCAGCACGATCACCAGGCCCAGCCAGAGTTCCGTCGTGACCACGGACAGCCGCAGCCTCGTCAGTCCGTACGCGGCGACGTACAGGTCCATCCGGCGCACGGCGGAGGCGACCACCACCAGGGTCAGCAGGCACAGCGTGCCCAGTACCGACCGGACCAGGCGGCGGTCGGCGGGGGTGCCCCGGGGCGCCCAGCGCAGGGCGAGCCCGATCACCGCGAGGACCAGGACGGTGGCCCACAGCAGCTGCCAGAACCCCTGGCGCGCGTACTGGGCGTGGCTGAGCCCGGTGCTCTCCAGCACCTTGTCGTAGCCGCCGAACAGCACGGCCAGCTGTACGGCGTTGAAGCCGGCGAAGAGCAGGTTGAGCAGGATCAGCGGCAGGCTCCACTCCACCCGGGAACGCGGGGTGCCCGGGCGGGACTTCATCCGGTCCCAGCGGTGCGGGGCCGCGGCGCTGCGGGCGGCGGCGAGCGCGAGGACGGTACCGGCCAGGAAGAGCAGGATCCGCAGCGGCCCCTCCCCCACCGAGACGTCGGGGGTCAGGCCGCCCAGCAGGTCGGCGAAGGCCGCGTCGGCGGAGGCGAACAGCGCCCCGAACAGCAGCAGCAGGACCACCCCCACCACGGCCGCCTTGGCCACGGGCAGCCAGCGTTCCCGGCCCATTCCGTCGCCGCGCGTGCGGACGCCCGCCCAGGCCCAGCCGACTCCGCCGACGGCGCTGTCGAGGAGGCCGAGCGGGCCGAGCACGACGCCGGGCCACCGCCGGGTGCCCTGCAGGGCCAGGGCCGCCAGGGGTACGGCGGCCAGCACCGCCAGGGTGGACGGCCAGGCGGAGTCGCGCAGCGCCGGCACCGCGAGCAGCGCCGCGCACCCGGCGGCCCACACCAGGCTCCAGGGGCGGGCCTTGCGGCCGGCCGCGCGGGCCGCGGCGTACGCGGCGACCATGGCGGGCAGCGCGGCGAGGAGCAGCCCGGGGCCCACGCCGTCCCCGAGGAGGACGGCCGAGGCGAGGCCCGCGGTGAGTGCGGCGGCCAGGGTGAGGGTGCGGACCGGGGCCGCGTCGGCCGGACGGATCCGCCGCCACAGGGAGTTCGCCGCCCTGGCGGCGGCCTCCTCCTGGAGCTGCCGCTGGCGCAGGTGGTGCTGGTACAGCAGCCAGGCCGTCCGGTCGTGTCCCGGCAGGCCGGGGGCGGGCGGCGGGGGCGGGAGCTGGGCGGGTCTCCCCGGGTCCGCCTGCTGGGCGTGGTCGGCGGCGTTCTCGGACATCGGGTCCCTCCCTGTTGCGGAGGGCCAGAGTAGGCCCGCACCCCAGGGTTTTGAACACATTCAATTGATCACTGTGGCTGGATCGTGACAATCGTGAACCGCGCGTCGTCCCTGCTCAGTTGTGGTCCAGGACCGTCGCGTACGCCGTCTCCCGCACCTCCCGGTCGGGGTGGCGGCGCAGCGCCAGCAGGGCGGCGCGGCAGGGGTCCGGCCAGCGCTGCCGGGTTCCGACGGCCCGGGCGAGGGCGACGGCGAGGAGGCCCTCCGGGAGACCGCCGTCCTCCGCCAGGCGGCCGACGGCGTCGAGGGCCGCGGCGGGATCGGGCAGCGGTTCGCCGTACCGGTTCACCCCCTCCAGGAACTCGGCCGCCCGGACCGCGAGGACCGGACGCCCCCGCACCGCACGGGCCAACTCGTCCAGCGCGCGCTGGACTTCGGGGCCGTCCGCCGTCAGGTCCACCGCCCCGACGAGGAGGGTGGCCCGGGTGGAGGCCAGCGCGGGTTCGGCCTCCAGCCTGCGCGCCATGGCGGCGCACGTCCGGGGACCGCCGAGCCTCGGACCGATGAGCGCCTCCAGGCGGCGCCGCGCCGGCAGGTCCCCGCCGGGACCTCCGCCCTCCGGTTCGCCCGCCGCGGCGAGGGCCAGGAGCCGGTCCACGACCCCGTGCAGGAGGCCGCCGGGCTCCACGCCGCCCGTCGGGTGGGGCAGTCCGGAATCGGCCAGGTCCTTCAGCCCGGAGCCCGCCCGTGTGGCGCTCCGGGGGGAGGAGAAGTCGGTGTAGACCTCGGCCAGTGCCACACCGGCCGCGGGCGTGTACCGCGCCCAGTCGCTCAGAACGGACAGGGCCCGTCCCGCCGTCGGCTCCTCCGCGACGAAGGGCAGCCGGGCGACGAGCTCCCCGTACCGGGCCCGGTGGGCCGGGGCCAGGTCCGCCGGGGCCGGATCGAGGAGCACGGACCGGGCCGCCTCCGGTCCGTCGGCGGCCGCCGATTCCAGCAGCGCCCACATCTCCTCGGCCGGAAGGAGCGCCGGGGCCAGGGCGATGACCGCGGCCAGCACGTCCGGATGGACGCCCGGGGTGCGGCCCGCCCGGGCCAGGAGCGCGGTGGCGGCGCCCGGCGGCAGGTGGTGCACGGCGAGCCGGGCGGCGGCCTTCCGCACCGTGACCTTGACCCCGCTCTCACGGGTCAGGACGTCCTGGAGCAGGGCGGCGACCCGGGAGGGCCGGGCGTGGGCGGCGGCGCGGCCCGCCGCGCTCCAGGCGGCCGCCGCCCGGTCGTCCCCGGCGAGATCGAGCAGGGCCTCCAGGGCCGAGGCCGGGTCGTCCGTACGGGCGGCCGCGTCCAGGGCCGCCGCGCCCAGCACCGCTTCGGCCGGACGGCCCTCCCCCTCCCCGGGCCGGCCCCCGCCGGGGGCGTACCGCCGGAGCAGCTCCCGCCCGTACTCCGGTACGGGGGCCACCGCGCGCAGCAGCGCGGCGCGTTCGTCCAGACCCCGGCCGGGATCGGCGAGCACGGCGGCGGCCAGCCCGACGGCCGCCCGCTGCTGCCGGGGCAGCCACCGGTCGGCGTGCCGGAAGGGCGGCAGCGGGCGGGCGGCCCCGGCCGCCGGGAACCGCCCGTCCGGGGCCGGGTCACCGGTCAGCGCAGGGTCGAGCAGGTCGGTGCGCTCGGCGGCGAGGACGGCCAGGACCTGCGGTACGAAGACCGCCGAGGGCTCCCGTTCCAGCAGGACGGCCACCCGGTCGCGGCGGGTCGCGGGGGCGGCCAGCCAGGCCGCCGCGAGCTCCCCGAAGACCCCGTCGGGGCAGGTGCGCAGGGCCCGTTCGAGGCGGTCCTGGAGCTCCGGGACCCGGTGGGCGCGGTGCCCGCAGGAGGAGACGAGCGCGAGCAGGGGGGTGAAGTCCCCCCGGCCGGCGGCCCGGTCCAGCCACGGGCCGAGGACGCCGAACAGCGTACGGATCCCCCGCACGGAAAGCCCGCCGCCCAGCCCGCCGAGCTCCGCGGCGCCGGTGTGCGCGGTCAGCGCCTCGACGATGCGCACGGCGGTCCCCGCACCGTCCACCGCATCGGCGCGACCGGCCCCGCCCTGCTCGGCTGCGGCCGGATCGGCGGAGGGCCGGTCCGTCGCGGGCCGGTCCGCCGAGGCCGTGAGCAGGTTCACGGCAAGGCGGCGGATCGTGTGCAGGGTCACCCCTGAGCGGTCCCGGGCCCGCAGGGCGTCCAGGCACAGGCGTTCCAGGCACGCGGCCCCGGTCCGCTCCCCGGAGCGGACCGGGGGCACGGGCTCGTGGAGGGCCGCCAGGAGCAGGTGCGGGGGCAGGTAGGCGAAGGTGTCGAGGGCCTCCTCGCGCACCGGATCGCGTTCGTTGGACAGCCGGCCGACGGCCAGCGCGAGGACCTCCGCGACCTCTCCCGGTACACGGGTGTGGCCCGCGTTGAGGACGAGCAGGCTCCAGAGCGTCCCGCGATCGTCGGCGTCACCGGTGGCGAGCGCCGCCAGCAGCCCGGAGCGGGCCTCGGCGGGCGGCAACAGGGCGAGCTTGTACCGGAGTCCCCCGGCCGCGCCGCCTCCGGCGCGCAGCTCCGCGAGCGCGGCGCGGGCGCGGGCGTGCCGCTCGTCGGCGGGCAGCAGGGCCAGCAGGCCCTCGTGCGCGCGGAGCGTGCCGTGCGGGACCGGCTCGGCGAGGACGGCGTCCAGGAAGGCGGACCGGCGCGATGGCGGCAGCGCCCGCAGCAGTTCGGGGAAGGCGTCCCGGTGGAACCAGCGGGCCGCGAGGCCGGGCAGGGACGGCGGGGCGGCCTGCGCCAGCCGCCCCAGGACGGCCCGTCCGGGCAGCCGCTCCCACCGCCTGCCCGTCCGGGCGGGGTCGGCGAGCCAGCGGGCGACGCGTTCGGCGTCCACCGCCACGAGGTCGCCCAGCCGGTCGACCACCGGGCCGGGCAGGGTGCCCGGGCTGAACCGCTCCAGCAGGTCGAGCACCCGCTCGGGCGCGGCCGGCAGGGCGGCGGCGACACCGGTGGCGTGCTGCGTCCACCAGCGTTCGCGCGACCGCTCGGGGAGGTCGCCCAGTTCCCGTTCCGCCTGGTCCAGGACGGCGCCGGGGTGGCGGACCGCGAGGGTGTTCCAGTCCTCGGGGGCGAGCGCCCGGGCGAGTTCGGGCAGCAGCCGGGCGGTGAACTCCGGCGAGCAGCCCGCCAGCAGGCGGGCCGCGTCCCGTTCCCCGTACTCGGTGCGCACCCGGAGCACCAGCCGCTCGGCGAGCCCGGACCGGCGCCCGTCGCGCAGCATCCGGGCCAGGTCGGAGCGGACCACGGCGGGGGCGTCGTCGTGGGCGGCCTCGATCGCGGCGTCCGGCACGGGCAGCCGGCGGGCCGCCCGCACGGCGTACCGGCGCACCACGGGATCGGGATCGGCGAGCCGGGCCACCAGGTGTCCGGTCTCCCCTCCGGCCAGGGCGGCGAGTGCGGCGAGGCGGCGCTCGTACGGGCCGAGCGCGTCCAGGGAGTCGAGCAGGGGCCGCAGTTCGCCGCGGCCGGCGAGCCGGTGGGCGGTGCGGGCGGTGTGCCGGAGCCGGCCGGCGTGGGACAGGGGCTCGAGGGCGGCGAGCAGTTCGCCGGCGGTGAGGGTCATCGCGGGCATTGTGCCTGAGGGGCCCGCCCCGGCCCTACGGATTATCGGACCGCCCGGGCGGCCGGCCCGAGCGCCCCGGCCCGGGCGCGGGAACGCCGCGGGGGCGGTCCGACGTCCTCGTCGGTCCGCCCCCGCGGCTCGGGGTCCGCCTCGGGGTCAGGCGCCCAGGTGGGCGCCCTTGAGCCAGTCCTTCTCGCCGTCCTTGGCGCAGGTGTCGGCGTAGACCGGGCCGTTGGCGACCGGGGAGATGTGGGGCACCGCGGCGTACGAGGAGCAGTTCGACGAGAAGGCCTTGTGACCGCCGGAGAAGGAGTCGATGTCGACACCGTCGTGGGCCAGGGCGGCGCCGGCCCCGCCCAGGAGGATGCCGGCGGCCAGGACGGAGGCGGTGACGGCGGAACGAATACGCATGACTCCCCTAAGGATCGATGGAAACGACGCGTCGTTGTCAGGCGCGTCGGGCGGTCCAACCGCCCCGGGCCCCCGGCGGGAACGGCCGTTCACTCTGATGCCACAGAGGTATCGTTTCGCCGCTGCTCAGACGTCCGCCGCCGGAAGGTCTCCGGGGGCGTGGGTCCGCTGCCGGCCGAGGGCGTCCAGGACGCGGTCGCGCAGGAGTTCGTACTCCGCGCGGAGCCGGCCCCACTCGGAGACGGGCGGGCGGGGGATCACGATGCCCCCGACGACGGTCTCCCCGGGTCCGAACTGCTCGCGGGTCAGGTCGACGTCGATGCCCGGGCCCAGCCGGTTCCACCAGTGGTAGTCCACGCGGACCCCGTCCACATGGACCTCGCCGCGGACCACCTCACCGCCCAGCAGGTCGTTCAGCACCATGGCGGTCACCCCGCACTGGTCCCGGGCGGGGTTGTCCCCGGTCCAGCGCGACCGGTACTCGGGGGTGCAGGTCTCGGCGCTCCAACTGCTGCGGACGGCGCGTTCGATGTCGGTGAGGAGCAGGGGTGTCGTCATGCCCGCGATGCTGCCAGGGGGCACTGACAACGGCCCTGACGCACCGTCCGGGCGGCGGCCGCGGGCCGCTCGGGGCCGATTGTCAGTGGCGGGTGCGAGCATCGTTTCATCACGTCGGAAAAAGGGGGAGCGGCCATGTCCGGAAACCAGAACTTCATCAATCACGTCGCCCTTGTGCTGGACGCCAGTTCGTCGATGTCGCACCTCAGCAACAAGGTCGTCGAGGTGGCCGACCAGCAGATCGCCTATCTGGCGCGCCGGTCGCAGGAACTCGACCAGGAGACCCGGGTCACGGTGTACGTGTTCGCCGACAAGGTGGAATGCGTCATCTACGACAAGGACGTGCTGCGCATGCCGTCCCTGAAGCAGCTGTACCGGGTCGGCGGAATGACCGCGCTGCTGGCGGCCACGCTGAAGTCCCAGCGGGAGCTGGCGCAGACGGCGCAGCTGTACGGCGACCACAGCTTCCTGACGTTCGTGCTCACCGACGGCCAGGAGAACGCCAGTCACCGCTGCGCGGACGCGCCCTCCCGGGACCCGCGGGAGCTGACGCGGGCGATGGCGACCATGATCGAGACGCAGCGGGACAACTGGACCCTGGCCGTTCTGGTCCCGGACCAGATGGGCCGGCGCGAGGCCATGGGGTGCGGTTTCCCGAAGGACAACATCGCCATCTGGGACGCGACGAGCACGCGGGGTCTCGAAGAGGCCGGACAGGTCATCCGCGAGGCCACCGAGAAATTCATGGTGGGCCGTACGAAGGGAATCCGGGGTTCGCGGGCGGTGTTCTCCGCGGGCGCCGAGGCGGTCAATGCGAAAACCGTCATGGCGGCGGGTCTCACCCCCGTCGAAGAGGGCGAGTACCAGCTCGTTCCGGTGGCGCGCGAGGCGGGGATCCGGGAATGGATCGTCGAATGCGGGCACACCTATCGCACCGGTGGGGCCTATTACCAGCTGAGCAAGTCGGAGAAGGTCCAGGCGCGCAAGAAGATCGCGGTGCTGGAGAAGAAGACGGACCGCGTGTACACGGGGCCGCAGGCGCGCGCCCTGCTCGGTCTGCCGGACGCGGAGGTCCGCGTCAAGCCGGACCAGAACGACGACTTCACGATCTTCGTGCAGAGCACCAGCGTGAACCGGAAGCTGGTGGCGAACACCCGGCTGCTGCTGATGAACTGACGGTGCGGGAGCCCCCGCCGGCCGGGCCGGCGGGGGCTCCCACGGGGACCGGCGGCGGCCCGTTACGCGGCCTGGAGGGCCAGGGTCGGGGAGAGCCGGGCGGCGCGGACCGCCGGGTAGAGGCCCGCCAGGGTGCCGATGGCCAGGGTGGCCGCGAAGCCGCCGGTGACCGCCCACAGGGGGACCACCCAGGGGAGGTCGCCGGTGCGGGCGTACACGCCGGTGGCCGCGGCGCCCAGGGCGATGCCGGCGAGCCCGCCGAGCCCGGACAGCAGCAGGGACTCCGTCACGAACTGGATCCGGATCTGGCCCCTGGTCGCGCCCAGCGAGCGGCGCAGGCCGATCTCGTGACGGCGCTCCAGCACCGAGATGATCATGGTGTTGGCCACGCCGACGCCGCCCACGAGCAGGGCGATCCCGCCGAGTCCGAGCAGGAGCGTGCTGAACGCCCCCTCGGTGGCGGCCTTGGCCTGCAGGGCCGCCGAGGGGTCGGTCACCGAAACCGTCGTCGGGCTCTGCGGGTTGGCCGTCCGCGCGATCAGCTCGCGCACCCTGGCCACCCGGTCGTCGGCGGAGCGCTCGTACACGGCCGTCGGGTGGCCGTCGAAGCCGAGCAGCTCCTCGGCCGCCTGCCAGCCGACCAGTGCCGAGCGTTCGATCTCGGGCGCGAGCGGGACCGGGTCCAGGACGCCGATGACCGTGAAGTACCGGCCGCCGATGAAGACCTGGCCGCCGGGCCCGCTGATGCCGAGCCGCTCCGCCGTGACGTGGCCCAGGACCACCGAGGGGTAGCGGGAGGTGGCGTCGTTCAGCCAGACTCCGGAGCGCATGCGGGCCCTCAGCACCCCCGGCAGGTCGTCCTTGACCGCCTTCACGGCGATCCCGCCCGTCTCCTCCTTCGGGATCTTCTCCGAGCGGCGCACCGACTCCGGTACGTCACCCGTCGTGCCCACCGACTCGACCCCCTCGATGCGGGAGACCATGCCGGGGGCCTCCTTGGGCAGGGTGGTGTCCTGGCCCGAGAACATGGACTGGCCGGGGGTGACGACGAGCATGTTCGTGCCCAGTTTCTCCAGCTCCCGCAGCAGTTTGGCCTGGCTGGAGGAGGAGACGCCGACCACCGCGATCATCGTCGCGATGCCGATGGCGATCCCGAGCGCGGACAGGAACACCCGCATCGGGCGCGACCGGAGTCCCGCCGAGCCGACGTGCAGGACGTCGCGGGGGCCGAGGCGGGAGGGCCGGAGCCGGGCGGCCGCGGCCGGAGCCTGAGGGTTCACGAGGGCTCCCCGCGGTGCTCCGGCGGCGGGTAGGCGTGCGGGTCCGCGTTCCGGTCCGGCCGCGGGTGCCGGGCGTCGGAGACGATCTCCCCGTCCCGGATCCGGACGGACCGGGGCAGGCTCGCCGCGATCTCCTGGTCGTGGGTGATCACGGCGATGGTGGCCCCGTCCCGGTTCAGCTCGTGCAGCAGCTCCATCACCGACCGGCCGGACGCCGTGTCGAGCGCGCCCGTGGGCTCGTCGGCGAGCAGCAGGTCCGGTTCCCCGGCCACCGCCCGGGCGATCGCCACGCGCTGTTTCTGCCCGCCGGACAGCTCGTGCGGCCGGTGTTCCATCCGGTCGCCGAGGCCCACGCGCTCCAGGGCGTCGGCCGCGCGGCGGCCGCGTTCGGCCCGGGAGAGGCCGGAGTAGAGCAGCCCCTCGGCGACGTTGGCCCGGGCGCTGATCCCCGGGACGAGGTGGAAGGACTGGAAGACGAAGCCGACGTGGCGGGAGCGCAGGGCGGACAGGGCCCGGTCGGAGAGGGCCGCCACGTCGTGCCCGGCGATGGCGACGCGGCCGGCGCTGGGCCGGTCCAGGGTCCCGACGATGTGCAGGAGCGTGGACTTGCCCGAGCCGGACGGGCCGACGATGCCGAGGAGTTCCCCGTCCAGGACGGTCAGGTCCACCCCGCGCAGCGCCTTGACGCCTCCGGGGTACTCCTTGGTGACGCCGGTCAGCTCGACCACCGGGCGGGCGTGACGGGTCTGGTGGGCCTGGTGCGTGTGTGCCGGGGTGCTCATGTGCTCGGCACCCCCACCCTCGCGCCCTCCTTCAGGGCGTCGCCCTTGACCTCCACCCGGCCCTGGCCGAACATGCCGAGCTCCACCGGGACCTCCCGTACGGTGCCGTTCTCGACGACCTGGACGCCGAAGCCGCCGCCCGCGAGGGCGAGCAGGGCGTTGACGGGGACGGAGAGCACGCCCTTGCGGGTCTCGCCGGTCAGCCGGACCGACACCGGGGACTGGTCGGGGCCCTTGGCCTGGGCCGCGTCGTCCAGGGTCACGGTGACCTGGACCTTCGGCTTCCCGTTCCCGCCGCCCCCGCCGGAGCCTCCTGAGCCGCCGGAGCCGTTGCCCTCGCCGTCCGGGTTGGCGGTGCTGCCCACCGAGTCGATCTTCCCGGTGGCCGTGGCGCCGCCGGGCAGGGTCACCGTCACCGGGTCGCCGCTCTTCACCGTGCCCGCCTTGGCGGCGTCCAGCTGGAAGCGGACCATCCGCTCGGTGCCGGTCAGGGTGAGCACCGGTTTGCCCGGGCCGGGCTCGTCGCCGACCTGCGTGTCGTTGCGCTGGACCCGCTGCGGGCCGGAGGCGAAGGCGATGTCCTCCTTGCCGACCTCCCCGGTCTCGGGCGCCTTGTGGGCCTTCTGCCAGCGTTTGACGGCGGTGGCGGTCCCGGCCGTGAAGGTGGCGTCGGCCGGGTCGAGCCCGGTCCCGTGGCCGAGGGCGATGAGGTTGCGCTTGAGCTGCTTGACGTCCTCGCCCTTGTCGCCCGTCTTGAGCTGCCGGTACATGGGCGTGGTCCCGTACATCAGGCGGACCGCCCGGCCCGCCGTCTCGTAGAGCCGGCCGTCCCGCTCGACGGCCGTGCCGGCGGCCGCGACCCAGGTGAGGATGCCGGGGCCGGGGGCGTTCAGCCGGCGCTCCTGGGCGTAGCCGAGGGTGCCCTCGACGGTGAGGCCCGAGCTGAGGTCGCCGCGCCGGACCGGTTCGGTCCGCCGCGGCAGGCCGTCGGCGCGCCCGTCCTGGTCCGCGGCCCGGTCGGTGCGGGGCTGGGCGGTCACGGCGTAGCCGCCGCCCGTGGCGGCGACGGCGAGGGCGAGGGAGCCCAGCAGCCACTTGCCGCGCCGGTTCACGCGGCCTGGCACTTCTTCTGGGCCTCCTCGAAGGCCTGCTCCTGGCCCTCGGGGATCTTGGTGGCGCTCATCGCGTTGCCCTTGAACTCCGGGTCCGGGATGTTGACGCCGTTGTCGCGCATGCACTTGGCCCACTTCAGGGCCTTGTCCTTGTCCGCCTGCGGCATCTCTCCGGTGCCGGGGGCCTGCATCCCGCAGGCCTCGAAGGCCTTCTTGAGGGTGTCGGGGTCCTCGTTGCCGGTGCCGAGGGTCATCCCGCGCGGGTCCTGGCCGGGCTGGGGGTCGGGGGCGTCTATGCCGTGCTCGCGCAGGCATTTGCGCACCTGGAGGGCCTTGTCCGCGTCCTGGCCGGCTCCGGCCTTGCCGTCGCCCTTGCCTGAGGCCCCGGCGTTCTGCCCCGTGGCGTCCTTCCCCCCGCCGGAGGAGCCGGTGCCCGTGCACGCGGTGACGAGGAGGGCCAGGCCGGTGACGACACCGGCGGCGGTCATGGTCATGGTCGAGGATCGGTTCATGGTGCGGAGCCTGCCGGGGAGGTCGGTTTCGGTTCCTTCACCGATCATGTTTACGACGAGGAAATGCGGCCTTCGAGTAGAGAGGGCACATGCGAGTTCTGGTGGTGGAGGACGAGGAGTTCCTCCGGGAGATGATCGCGGAGGGGCTGCGCCGTGACGCCCTCGCCGTCGACGAGGCGGGCGACGGGCTGGAGGCCCTGCGGCGGCTGCGGCTGGGCGAGTACGACGTGCTCGTCCTGGACCGCGACCTGCCCGGGCTGCACGGGGACGAGGTCTGCCGCCAGGTCGTGCGGGAGCGGCTGCTGACGCGGGTGCTGATGCTGACCGCCTCGGGGACGGTCCGCGACCGGGTGGAGGGGCTCGGGCTCGGCGCCGACGACTACCTGACCAAGCCGTTCTCCTACGACGAGCTGCTGGCCCGGGTGCTGGCCCTGGGGCGGCGGGCGCATCCGGCGCTGCCGCCGGTGCTGGAGCGGTGCGGGGTCGCCGTGGACACGGCGCGGCGGACGGCGACCCGCGACGGGCGGCGCCTCGCGCTGTCCCGGAAGGAGTTCGCGGTGCTGGAGGCGCTGCTGCGGGCCGAGGGCGCGGTGCTGGGCAATGACGACCTGATCGAGCGGGTGTGGGAGCAGGACACCTCGTACCGGACGAACGCCGTCCGGGTCACGCTCAGCAAGCTGCGGGCGAAGCTGGGCGAGCCGCAGCTGATCGAGACCGTGCCGGGGGCCGGCTACCGGATCGCTGATCCGCTGTGAGAGCGGTGCTCCGTTCCGAGCGCGCCCGCCTCACGGCGCTGTACGGGTCGCTGCTGGTGCTCGCCGGCGGCGGCCTGATCGCCCTGGTCAACCTCCTGCTGCGGGGCGGCCTGTACGCCCGGATCAACGGCGCGGTCACCACGGCCGTACCGCGCGGCGACGTCGAGAAGGCCCTGACGGAGGGCTGGAGGACCCCGGTCCCGGCCCAGAGACTGCCGCCCGACGGCCGGGTGCCGACCCAGGAGCAGCTCCAGGGGTACGCGGTGACCCGGAACCTCTCCACCGCCGTCGAGCAGGCCACCCTGCACGAGCTCCTGCTGGTCTCCCTCGTCGCGCTGGCCGTCTTCGCCGTGCTGTCGATCTGGCTGGCCTGGTGGATGGCGGGCCGGGTGCTGCGGCCGGTGGGGGTGATCACGGAGACGGCGCGCCGCCTGTCCGGGGCGAACCTGCACGAGCGGATCGGCCTCGTGGCCCCGCCCGGCGAGCTGAAGCGGCTCGCCGACACCTTCGACGGGATGCTCGACCGGATGGAGAGCCTGGTCGGGGCGCAGCGGCGGTTCGCCGCGAACGCCGCGCACGAGCTGCGGACGCCGCTGGCCGTGCAGCGGGCGGCGGCGGAGATCGGGCTGGCGGGGGATCCGCCGCCCGAGAAGGTGGCGCGGATCCGGGAGCGGCTGATCGGGGTCGCGGACTCCAGCGAGCACCTGATCGAGTCGCTGCTGCTGCTCGCGGTGTCGGAGGAGGGCCTGGAGAGCACCGGGCCGGTGGACCTCGCGGCGCTGGCCGAGGCGGACCTGGCGGCGACCGCGCACGAGGGGCTGGCGGTGGTCACCGACCTCGGGCCGCTGACGGTCGAGGGCGACCGGGCCCTGCTGGACCATCTGATCCGCAACCTGCTGACCAACGCCGTGCGCCACAACCGGGCGGGCGGCCGGATCGAGGTGGGCACGGCGCCGGGCCCGGGCGGCGGGGTGTTGACGGTGTCCAACACCGGTCCGGTGATCGATCCGCGGGACGTGCCCCGGCTGCTGGAGCCCTTCCGCCGCCGGGCCGAGCGCCGCCACACGGCGGGCGAGGGCGCGGGCCTGGGCCTCTCGCTCGTCGCCTCGATCGCCCGCGCCCACGGTGCGCGGCTGCGGGCGGAGGCGAACCCCGCGCCTGATGGGGGCATGACGGTCCGGGTCTGCTTCCGGGACCCGGTCTGAGGGCCGCCGGAGCGGGCGATCCGTCCGATTCGCCCGATGTGAGCCGTCCCACGGTTCCTTGACCGGGGCGGGCGGCGCTCCCTAGCGTCGAGGGGCGGCCCGGTGTCCGCTCCCCCCGACCGGACGGCCGTACCGTGCGTTTCCGGCGACCGGACCCCCACGACCCCCACGTAGAGGAAGAGCGCGTCCATGGGCATGAGCAGCAGTTCCGCGCACCGTCGGCGGACGGGCGGCGCCGTGGCGGCGGCCGTCCTCGGCCTCCTGGCGGCGGCCGGCGGACCCGCCCTCGCCGCGACGG
This sequence comes from Streptomyces sp. NPDC089915, assembly GCF_040684675.1. NCBI lineage: Bacteria > Bacillati > Actinomycetota > Actinomycetes > Kitasatosporales > Streptomycetaceae > Streptomyces > Streptomyces sp. NPDC089915. The sequence goes on from NZ_JBFBGN010000058.1 coordinate 30,408, forward strand.
ACGCCTCCTCCCCCGGCCACTCCCCGGAGCGGGGCGCCTCCGGCTCCGTCCACGAGGCCGGCTCCGTCCCGCAGGGCATATCCCGGCTCGCCCAGGGCGCGGGCCGGGACATCGCGATCACCGTCGACGACGGCCCGGACCCGACCTGGACCCCGCAGGTCCTGCGGGTGCTCCGGCAGAACCACGTCAAGGCCACCTTCTGCCTGGTGGGCAAGCGCGCGCAGAAGTACCCGGAGCTGGTGCGCGAGATCGCCGCCGACGGCCATCAGCTGTGCGACCACTCCGTCGACCACGACGAGACCATGGACCACAAGCCGGTCGCCTACCAGCGGGACCAGATCCTGGGCGGCAAGGCCATGATCGAGGCGGCCGTACCCGGTGTGGCGGTGAACTACTACCGTGCTCCGGGCGGCGCCTTCACCCCTGAGAGCCGGGCGATCGCCGCGGCGAACGGGATGCGCCCCCTGGGCTGGAGCGTGGACCCCAAGGACTGGAGCCGCCCCGGCCTGCCGGCCATCGTCTCCGCCGTCGAGGACAAGCTGCCCGCCCTGCCCACGGTGCTCTTCCACGACGGGGGCGGCGACCGCAGCCAGACCGTGGCCGCACTGGAGCAGTACCTCCCCTGGCTCAGGTCCCAGGCCTACACGTTCACCTTCCCGGCGCGGACGGCGCCCTAAGGGGCGCCCGGAGCGCCGCCGCGAGGGCGGAGGGCGAATCCGCCGAGGTGTAGACGACCGTCGCGTCCACCCGTCCGGCACGGCCCAGGTCCAGGCGGACGGGCGGGTCGAGGTGCAGGGCGACGTTGACGGCGGCCTCCACCGAGCAGGCCACGGCCCCGGGTTCGCCGGGCACGGGACGCGGACCGCGGCCCGCGACGGTACGGACGACCGGCACGGCGGACCGGACCGCCGGGCGGGGCAGCGCCACCTCCCCGAGGAACCCGGTCCGCAGCACCACGTGCGCGTCGTCCACCGTGTGCGGATGACGCAGCAGCGAGGCCACCAGGCCCAGCCCGGCCAGGATCATCAGCAGTTCGAACACCGCGTGCGCCACCCTGAGGGCGGGCGGCAGCATCGAGGAGATCGCGAACGCCGTCACCACCTCGGTGACCGCCAGGACCAGCACCAGCTGCCGCGTCGCGGCCGAGTGCCGGATGCCCGGCGCGGGCCGGCGGGGCAGCAGCCGGTGCCCGAGGGACGCGGCCCACAGCCGCACGATCGCGGCCGCCGCGGGCCTGGCCGTCACCCGGCCGGCCATCGGTTCCTTCTCCGTCACGCGCTTCCCCCGTCTCCTCGGGCCGTCGCTCTCCCCACCAGCCTCGCGGCGGGTCCGGCGGGCCGGAAGTGACACATGTCAGGTTTCCGGCCGGTTGGGGGTACCCGCCCCGCCAGGGGTGCTGTCAGAGCCGCTTGCTACAACTTGCAGCACATCCACGCGGCACACGACGGCGCGGCACACCAGGAACGGCGGGGACCCATGACGTACGCGAGGCATCTGACGGAGTCGTACGGGCTCCTCGTCTTCGCCTTCCCCGGCGAGGGTGAGCAGGGGCGGACCCCGCTGCCCGAGGCGGACGCAGTCGCCTGGCGCATCGCCTCCGACTCCTACGACGCCGAGGAGAGCTGGACCGAGGTCTTCGCCCGGTTCACCGCCGCCGTCGACACCACCCGGGTCCGCGCGATCGTCGTCGGCGCCTGGGAGGAGGCGTACGACTCGGGGCCCGAGGAGATCATCGAGGCGCTCGTCGCCGCCCGTGGGAAGCTGCCCGCCCTGCGGGCCCTGTTCCTCGGCGACATGGAGTCCGAGGAGTGCGAGATCTCCTGGATCAACCAGGGCGACGTCGGGCCGCTTCTGGAGAACTTCCCGGAGCTGGAGGAGTTCGGGGTCCGCGGCGGCACCGGGCTGGCCCTGGCCCCCTTCACGCACGGCCGGCTGCGCTCCCTGACCGTCCAGACCGGCGGGCTGTCCGCCCGGATCGTCCGCAACCTCGCCGCCTCCGCGCTGCCCGCCCTCGAACACCTCGACCTCTGGCTCGGTACGAGCGAATACGGCGGGGACAGCGCGCTCTCCGACGTCGAGCCCGTCCTCCGGGGCGACCTGCTGCCGCGCCTGCGCCATCTGGCCCTGCGCAACAGCGACATCCAGGACGAGATAGCCACCGCCGCGGCCAACGCCCCGGTGGTCGCCCGCCTGGAGACCCTGGACCTGTCCATGGGCGTCCTCACCGACCTGGGCGGATCCGCGCTGCTCGACGGGCAGTCCCTGACCCACCTCAAGAAGCTCGACCTCCACCACAACTACCTCGGCGACCCGCTGAAGCAGCGCCTGCGGGACACCCTGGAGAGCGCCGGCGTCACCCTGGACCTCGACCGGGGCCACGCCGAGGAGGACGAGTGGGACGGGCGCACCTGGCGCTTCGTCGCCGTCGGCGAGTAGCGAGCCGCCCCGTGACGCAGCACGCACCCCCGCGCTGGGCGGTCGTCGGCAACCCGGAGAACCGCCGCGTCGCCCTGTTCGACCGGGCCGTCCGCGAGGCCGGGCAGCCCGCGCCCCGCGTCGTGCCCTGGACCTCGGTCCTGCGCGAGGGCGGTGCGGCCTTCGCCGACGACGAGCTGGTACGCCTCGACTCGCCCGGGGAGAACCCGGAGGTCGACGGGATCCTGCGCGGCGCCGCCGACCCCACGCGGGTCGAGGGCGGTGCCCGCTGGTACGCCCGGTTCACCGCGGCCGTGCGGAGCCTCAGCGGCGGACTGCGCCTCGACGACCCCGGGGAACTGGCCGTCCTGTTCGACAAGCGGCACTGCCACCGGGCCCTCGCCCGCGCCGGGGTGCCCGTACCGGCGTCCCCGACCTCGGGTGACACCGTGCCCGTACGCGGCTGGGAGGACGTGCGCGGGCTGATGGCCTCGCACGGCATGCCGCGGGTGTTCCTCAAACCGGCGCACGGCTCCTCCGCGTCCGGGGTCGTCGCCGTGGAGACCGCCGGCGGGGGCCGGATCCGGGCCACCACCTCCGTGGAGAGCGGCGGGGACGGCGGCCTGTACAACTCGCTGCGGGTACGCCGGATCACGAGCGAACGGGAGACCGCCGCCCTGGTCGACGCCCTCGCCCCCGACGGGCTGCACCTCGAACGCTGGTGGCCCAAGGCCTCCCTCGGCGGCCGGACGGCCGACCTGCGCGTGGTCGTCGTGGCCGGCCGGGCCACCCACGCCGTCGTCCGCACCAGCCGCTCCCCCATGACCAACCTGCACCTCGGCGGCAGCCGCGGCGACCTCGCGGCCGCGATGGGGGCCGCGGGCCCCCGCTGGGCCGAAGCCCTGGAGACCTGCGAACGGGCCGCCGCCTGCTTCCCCGGGACCCTGTGCGTGGGGGTCGACCTGCTGCCCGCCGTCGGCTGGCGGCGGTTCGCCGTCGCCGAGGTCAACGCCTTCGGCGACCTCCTGCCCGGGCTGACCGGCCTGCCGGGCGGCGGGGCCGAGGGACTGGACACCTACGCGGCCCAAGTCGCCGCCGCACCGCACCACATCACGAGGAACCACCGTGCACCTGCCTGACCCGCGCGCCGCGGAGCCCGACATGAACGAGGTCGTCGGCCGCGACGACCTGCTCCTGCTCACCCTGGACACCCTCCGCCACGACGTGGCCGCCGAACTGGCCGCCGCCGGGCGCATCCCGCACCTGGCACGCCACCTGCCGGGCGGCGCCTGGGAGCGCCGGCACGCCCCGGGAAGCTTCACGTACGCCTCCCACCAGGCGATGTTCGCCGGGTTCCTGCCCACGCCCGCCGCGCCCGGACCGCACCCGCGGCTGTTCGCCGCGCGCTTCGCCGGCAGCGAGAGTACCGCCGGGCGCACCTACGTGTTCGACACCCCGGACCTGGTCTCCGGGCTCGCCGCGGCCGGGTACCGCACGGTGTGCGTCGGCGGCGTCGGATTCTTCAACAAGCAGGGCGCGCTGGGCGGCGTCCTGCCCGGGATGTTCCAGGAGAGCCACTGGAAGCCCTCGTTCGGCGTGGCCTCCCCCACCTCCTTCGAGGCGCAGGTCGAGCGCGCCGAGCGGATCGTCGCCGCGCTCCCCGCCGGCCAGCGGCTGTTCCTGTTCCTCAACGCCTCCGCCCTGCACCAGCCCAACTGGTTCCACCTGCCCGGCGCCACGCGCGAGTCCGGGGACACCCGCGCCAGCCACGCCGCCGCCCTGGAGTACCTCGACCGGCACGTCGGCCGCCTCTTCGCCGCGATGAGCTCGCGCCGCCGCTGCTTCGCCATCGTCTGCTCCGACCACGGCACGGCCTACGGGGACGACGGCTACACCGGCCACCGCCTCGCCCACGAGGCCGTGTGGACCGTGCCGTACGCCCACTTCTTCCTGGAGCCCTCCGCATGACCGCCCCCGCTACCGCGACCACCCCCGCCCCCGCGCCGACGGCCGTCCGCCCGTACGAGAGCTACGTCTACGCCTACCCGCACAAGACCGCCTACCGGCCCCTGCCCGGCCGGCCCGCCCTGCGCGAGCTGTGGCGGGGCGAGGCGAAGGACGCGCTCTCCCTCTACCTGCACATACCGTTCTGCGAGGTCCGCTGCGGGTTCTGCAACCTGTTCACCCGGATCGGCGCCCCCGAGGACCTGACCGGCCGCTACCTCGACGCCCTCGACCGGCAGGCCGCCGCCGTCCGCGAGGCCCTCGGCGACGACGGCCCGGTCCGGTTCGCCAACGCGGCCTTCGGCGGGGGCACGCCCACCTTCCTCACCGCCGAGGAACTCGTCCGCCTGTGCGACATCGCCGAGCGGCGGATGGGCGCCGACCTCAAGGCCGTCCCGCTCTCCGTCGAGGCCTCCCCCGCCACCGCGACCGCCGACCGGCTCGCCGTCCTCGCCGAGCGCGGCGCCACCCGCCTCAGCCTCGGCGTGCAGAGCTTCGTCGAGGAGGAGGCGCGCGCCGCCGTACGCCCCCAGCGGCGCGCCGACGTCGAGGCCGCGCTCGGCCGGATCCGCGAGGCCCGCATCCCGGTCCTCAACATCGACCTCATCTACGGCATCGACGGCCAGACCCCCGCCGGCTGGCGGACCTCCCTGGACGCCGCGCTCGCCTGGGCGCCCGAGGAGCTGTACCTCTACCCCCTCTACGTCCGCCCGCTGACCGGTCTGGCCCGGCGCACCGCCCACACCGACCGCGCCTGGGACGAACAGCGCCTGGCCCTGTACCGGCAGGGGCGCGACCACCTCCTGGCCCGGGGCTACGAGCAGGTGTCCATGCGCATGTTCCGCCGCCCGGAAGCGGCGCCCCAGGGGCCCGACGACCACGCCTGCCAGACCGACGGCATGATCGGCCTGGGCTGCGGCGCCCGCTCGTACACCTCCGCCCTGCACTACTCCTTCGACTACGCCGTCGACATGGGCGAGATCCGGGCGATCATCGACGACTACACGGGCGCCGACGACTTCGGGCACGCCGTGCACGGCCGGTACGTCGAGGGTGACGAGGCCCGCCGCCGCCACCTGCTGCAGTCCCTGCTCCAGGCGCGGGGCATGCCGGTCGCCGGCTACCGGGCCCGGTTCGGCACGCACCCGTACGAGGACTTCCCCGCCGAACTGGCGCGGTTCGAGGCCCGGGGCTGGCTCGACGGCACGGCGCCGGACACCCTGCTGCGGCTGAGCCCGGAGGGGCTCGCGCACTCCGACGCGCTCGGGCCCGCGCTCTTCTCCCCCGCCGTCCGGGCCGCCATGGCCGCCTACGCGCCGAAGTAGGAAGCCCCGTGGACCTCACGATCCTCTACCGCGGGCCGCTCTCCTCCTGCGACTACGACTGCCCGTACTGCCCCTTCGCCAAGCGGCGCGACGGCCCGGAACTGCTGCGCGCGGACCGGGCCGCCCTCGAACGCTTCACCGCCTGGGCCGGGGCGGCGTCCGGGGACCGGCTGAAGGTCCTGTTCACCCCGTGGGGCGAGGGCCTGGTCCGCTCCTGGTACCGGCGCGCCCTGGTCGAGCTCTCGCACCGGCCGCACGTCGAGCGCGTCGCGATCCAGACCAACCTGAGCTGCCGCACGGACTGGCTCGCCGACGCCGACCTCGACACCCTCGCCCTGTGGTGCACGTACCATCCCGGGCAGACCCCGTACGAGCGCTTCCTGGCGAAGGTCCGCGACCTCGCCGAGCGGGGCGTGCGGCACAGCGTCGGCATCGTGGGCCTGCCGGAGAACCTCCCGCACGCCCGGCGGCTGCGCGCCGACCTGCCCGCCCACGTCTACCTGTGGGTCAACGCCGCCGAGGGCCGCGCCTACACCGACGCCGAGGCCGGCACCTGGACGGAGGTCGACCCGCTGTTCCCGTACAGCCGCCACCCGCACCGCTCGGCCGGACTGCCCTGCCGTACGGGCGAGTCGGTGGTGTCGGTGGACGGCGCGGGCACCGTCCGCCGCTGCCACTTCGTCCGCGCCGAGCTCGGCAACCTCTACGACGGATCGTACCGCGCCGCGCTCGGCCCGCGACCCTGCCCGCTGGCCTCCTGCGACTGCCACATCGGCTACGTGCACCTGGAGACGCTGCCGCTGTACGACGTCTTCGCGGGCGGGGTGCTGGAACGGGTGCCCTCGCCCGCAGGCTTGGAAGGCCCGGGGACCGTGCCGCCGGAGGGGCGGTCGCCCGGTTCGCCGCCGGTCTCGTGACGGGCCGCCGCCGCCCGTTCGGCGGCCGCGGTGCGGGCACGGGCCCACGCGGGATGGCACATGGGATGACTCCTGTCGTCGTGGTGACGTCCTCCTCCGGCAGGCTAAGTGCGGGCGGGGGCCGCGTGCTTCTCCGATCCTGACCGGAGTGCCCGGGACGGCCCGGGCGGGGAGCGGAATCCCGTCGGGGGATACTGGGGCGCGGCCGGTGCGCACACCATCCGCTCGCCGGTCCCCGGCCGGCGGTCGTCCCACCCTCCCGCGAGGAGCAGCACGCGCATGTCGATACCCCCTCAGCCACCGCCGTACCCCCAGCAGCCGTACGGGCAGCCGGGGCAGTTCGGACAGCCCGGCCAGCCGGGACCGCCCGGTGTGCCCGGGCCCGCGAACCCGTACGGCGGTGCGCAGCAGGGCTGGTACCCGCCTCCGCCGCAGAAGACCAACACCCTGGCCGTGGTGGCCTTCGTGATGTCGATCGTCTGCGCGATCCCGACGGTTCCGCTGATCCTGGGCATCGTCGCGCTCTCCCAGAGCCGCAGGAACGGCGAGAAGGGCAGGGGGCTGGCCATCGCGGCCATCGTCATCCACTCCCTGACGCTCACGTTCTACGCGGTCGCGATCGTCCTCGGGCTGACGTCGGCGTTCGACGAGGGCACCCGCCCGCACCGCGACACCCAGGGCCAGGTCACGACGCCGGGTTCGAGCAAGGTGGAGGACATCCGCAAGGGCGACTGCTTCAACACCGACGACGACCTGGCCAAGACCCGGCAGGGCGACGGCACCCAGGCCCGCCTGTCGGTGCGGACGGTGCCCTGCGAGCAGCCGCACGAGGGCGAGGCGTACGCCGTCTTCGCGCTGGACGACGGGGTGTTCCCCGGCGCGGACAAGGTCGTCCAGCTCTCCGAGGAGAAGTGCGCCGGTCCCGCGCTGACCGGTTACGTCGGCGACGCCGCGAAGCTGCCGAAGAACCTCGAGGTCTTCTACTACTACCCGCAGGCCAGCAGCTGGACCCTGGGCGACCGCACGGTCACCTGCTTCCTGGGCAGCTCCGGCGGTACGAGCACCGGTTCCGCCCGCGCCGCCGGTTCCTGACCTCCCGTGGGCGGCCGCCGGTCAGAGCACCGGCGGCCCCGCCTCGACGCGCCGCAGCACGGCGGGCAGGCTGTCCAGGCCGGGGCCGCCCTGGATCTGGCGTTCGTCCCACCAGGTGGCCCCGGCGTCGCGGAGCGGGCCGATCACGTCCTTGGCCCGGGCCGCCTCCGGGGGCGTGGCACCGCCGAGGACGAGCTCGAACGGGCGGTCCGCCGCGGCCGTGCGGTGCTCGCGCAGGTACCCGGCCAGCTCCCGTACCTCGGCCGCGTCCGGTACGTGCCCGTGCCGGGCGGTCTCGAAGAGCGGTACGGCGCCGTCCCACCGGGCCGCCCGCCGCATGGGCGCGCGGCGCGGCCAGAAGCCGCCGATCCACACGGGCGGGCGGGGCCGCTGGACGGTGGCCGGCAGCAGGGTGACGTCGCGGACCTCGTAGTGCCGGCCGTGGTGGTCCACCGGCCGCCCCGACCAGAAGCGCTCCAGCAGGTCCAGTCCCTCGTCGAGGCGTTCGGCCAGGACGCGGGGTTCGGCCGTGTCGCCGAAGCTGTGGTACTCGTCCTCGACCGGGCCGCCGAGCCCGGCGGCGAAGACCGCCCGGCCGCCGCTGAGCCGGTCCAGCGTGGCCACCTGGCGGGCCAGTTGCTGGGGCCGGTAGCGCGGGACGGGGGTCAGGAGGGTGCCGAGCCGGATGCGGGAGGTGGCCAGCGCGGCCGCCGTCAGCAGCATCCACGGGTCCGCGAAGGGACGCCCCTGGTGCCTGCGGTGCAGCACGTGGTCCCAGACGAAGAGCCCGTCCCAGCCCGCCTGTTCGGCGGCCACCGCCACGGCTGCGACGTTGCGGGCGTCGGCGAAGTCACCGAAGTTCGGGATGTTCACGGAGAAGCGCATCCCCGCAGGATGGGCGGCCCGCCGGGGCGGCGCAATCGGAATTCGGGGGCGCGGGGCGGCTACCGCGGTCCCCTCAGGGGCGGTTGCGGGGGCGGCGGGCGGGCCGCTCGGGGCGGTACAGGGCCTCCGGCGGGACGGGCAGTCGGGGTTCCAGCGGGCTGCGGTCGGCCACCAGCCGGCCGATCCCGGTCAGCGCGTCCGGGCCGAGCCGCCTCGCGGCAGGTCTCCTCGCCGGGCCTCACGCCCGGTTCCGTCCCTGCCGGCTCCGTGGACAGGGCGTCAGTCCTTCTTCTTCGCCAGGTTCTCGACGAGGTCCTGGGCCTTGTCGACGGCGGTGTCGATGGTGCCGCTGTGCTTGCCGTCGGTCTTCTGGTCGACGATGTCGCCGACCTTCTCCAGTCCGGCGGTGATCGCGCCGCCGTGCGCCTGGGCGATCTCCTCGGCCTTGTCCTTGAGGCTCTTCAAGGCGTCGAACATGGTGGACCCGTCCCCTCCGGTGGATTGTTGCAAGGGACATGATTCCACGTCGGATCCCGAAGCGGTCAGCCGGGGACCATCCGGACATAGATCCGAAAGCCGACGAGGGCCGGCCGGCCCGGCGCGCCTCGGGGCGGCGGGCGGGGGGCGGGGGAGGATCGTCGGGGGGCGGCCCGGGAAGGGGCGCCCGGCAACGCCCCCATCCTGTGAAGAGGTCCGGCCATGACGTTGTGCGACGCCCCGCTGTTCCCGTCCCCCGGCCATGCCCGGGCGGGGCGGTGAGCGCCGGGCGGCCCGAGGGCCGCTACGGCGAGGCCGTCTTCCCGCCCGGGCGGGCGGGCGAGGGCGAGCGCATCGACTTCGGCGCCCTCGCCTACGACGAGGTCACCATGGCGCGGCTGCGGGCCCTCGGGGCCGGCCCGGGGTGGAGCTGCCTGGACGTGGGCGCGGGGACGGGCACGGTCGCGGGCCGGCTGCTCGACGAGGCCGGGGTGGAGAGCGTCCTCGCCGTCGACCGCGACGTGCGGTTCCTCGCCGCGCGGCCCGGGCTGGAGGTGCTCAGCGCCGACGTCACCGGGCCGGGCCTCCTCCCCGGCCGCCGGTTCCGGCTGGTGCACGCGCGGTTCGTGCTGATGCACCTGCCCGAGCGCGAGCGGATCGTCGCGGAGCTGGCCGCGCACGTCGAGCCCGGCGGGGTACTGGTGCTGAGCGACGCGGTCGACCTGACCAGCGACCGGGGACCCGACACCCCGTACACCGACGCGATGCGGGCGATGTGGGCGGGGCTGCGGACCACGATCGGGACGGACGTGTCCCGGACGCCCTCGTACCCGCGGTGGCTGCGCGCGGCGGGGCTCGTGCCGGTCGCCGCCGAGATGCACGTGCCGCCGCTGGTGCCGGGCAGTCCCATCAGCCGCTTCTGGGCGGACACCTGGGAGCGCGGCCGGGCGGCGATGGTGGGCACCGGCCTGGTGGACGACGCGGCGATCGACGCGGCGGTCCGCTACCTGGAATCGCCGGAGTGCGCCGCGCTGTCGGCCGGGATGCTCACGGCCTGGGGGTGGAAGCCGCGGGACGCCCCGGCGGAGTGATCCGGCGGCGCACGCATGAAAGCGGGCGCCGGTGGTAGACGCAGGGCGTTCCCCGTTCGCCGGGACCAGGAGGTACTCATGGTTGTCTTGGGCGTCATTCTGCTGATCATCGGATTCCTGACCGGGATCTCGATCCTCTGGACGATCGGCGTGATCCTCGTCGTCGTCGGCCTCGTGCTGTGGCTGCTGGGCGCCGTCGGGCACGCGGTGGGAGGCCGCAGGCACTATTGGTGACCGTCCTGCCGGACGCACGGCGCGCACCGCCGCCGCATCCCGTCCCCGCTCCCCCGGCGGCCCCGCGGGGCCGCGCGATCCGCG